>JBAQPK010000626.1:0-4520 GCA_049305715.1 Desulfuromonadaceae bacterium
GTATGAGAAAGCGCTGGGATGATATTTTCAATCATAACCCCCTCATACAATCAGGGCGCATTCCTGGCCGAGACGATCGAGAGCGTCATCAGCCAGGAGGGGGACTTCTCCGTTGACTACATCATCATCGATGGCGGCTCTACCGACAACTCCCTTGATATCATCAAACGCTACGATACATTGCTGCAAAATGGGAACTGGCCGATTACGAGCCGGGGAATCAGGTATCGGTGGGTGAGTGAACGAGACAACGGGCAAACCGATGCCCTCATGAAGGGCTTCCGCATGGCGAATGGGGAAATCTTCGCGTGGCTCAATTCCGACGACACCTACCGGCCGGGGGCACTCAAGACCGCTGCCGATTTTTTCCGCAACCACTCTGATACCGGGCTTCTGTACGGTGACGCCCACTATTGTGATGCGGCAGGCACTACCGTCGGCACATATCGGACCGATGCCTTTGATCTCGTTAAGCTGGCCTCCGCCAATATCATCTGCCAGCCCGCAGCTTTTGTCCGGAGATCGGCTTTCGAAGCGGTCGGGGGCCTGGATGAGACGCTCGATTTCGTCATGGATTACGACCTTTGGATCAAAGTCGGCGGACTCTTTCCCTGCCATTACACCCCCCAACCGCTCGCAACCTACCGGCTACATGAAGCATCCAAGACCATCAACAGCGACACGCTCATCAGAAACAGTGAGGAATCTCTTGGTGTCACCCGCAGGCATTTCGGCTGGGCGCCACTGACCAGGGTCTACACGTCGTGCCACATCCTCTGCCTGGCCCGTCTGCCGGGGGTGTTCAGCCGCAGCCGCCTGATTGTCGCTGTGGCGGCATCAGTTTGCACGCTGTTCCGCTCCTTGCTCCTGAACCGGGGTTTTCACCACAACGACTTGAAACTGCTGAAGTTTGAAAATTTCCGCAAGCTCTCCAAAAACCGTGTCGAGATCATGACGGGAAGAAACCCATGAAAATATGCCTGATAGCGCCGGTTCCTCCGTTCAGGGGGGGAATAGCCAAATACTGTTATTCTCTCGCGCAAGAGCTTGAGAAACGGCACGATCTCCTGCTCCTGAGCTACAAAAGGCAGTATCCCGAGTTACTGTTCGGCAGGAAGAGCCAGATGGACCCTGCCTGCGATGCGGTGCGCATAAGTGATGAATTCAAACATTTGTCCTACGATATTGATTCCGTAAGCATACAGTCCTGGTTTGCGACCTCTACAAAAATTGCCGGGTTTGATCCTGACCTGGTCATACTGCCCTGGTGGGTTACCTATTGGACACCAATGTATGCATATCTCATCTTTTCGTTGAAGAAGAAAGGGATCAAGGTTCTTTTTCTCTGCATCAATATCTTTGAGCACGAAGATAATGCTTTGAAAAAAATACTAACAAAATTTATCCTTGGAAGGGTTGACTTCATTCTTGTTCATTCTGAACAGGAAAAAAATACAGCCCTGGAAATCAATCCCAGGGCTATGGTGAAAAAGCATCTTCTCCCTCTTTTTATGTATGATACGAAGCCGACATGTAAGAATGGCTCGGGGAAAGTGCATCTTCTGTTCTTCGGGTTTGTCAGGCCTTATAAGGGGCTTGATACCCTGATCAAGGCTGTGGGAATCCTGAAAGATTATGACATCTCACTCACAATCGCTGGAGAGTTCTGGAACGGCAAAGCTGAATTCCTCCAGCTTTCCAGCGACCTTGGCATTTCTGAAAAAGTGAACATTATTGACCGCTATGTTCCCGACGATGAAATAAGGCGGTATTTTTCATCGGCCGACCTGGTTGTCCTGCCGTACAAGCAGACGGTAACTTCCGGCATCATAGCCACTGCATACGGCTTCAGGAAGCCGGTTCTCGCAACTGACGTGGGCGGATTTCACGAGATCGTCAAAGACGGGTACACCGGCAAGCTGGTTCCCCCGAATAACCCGCAAGCTTTTGCCGATGGAATTGTCTGGTTTCTTAACAACAGGCATATTGATTTCGAAGAAAATATTGTACAATTCACCTCCTCAACCATGTCCTGGAGCTCTCTGGTCGATTCGCTAGAAAAATTTGACTGAACGGCATCAGGCAATAGCCGGGAATCATCCACGGCTATTGCTTTTGAATATCGGCCAGCTCAATTTCTTATAAATTGACCGTCATCCCCCGCTCCTCAAAGATTCCCCAGTTTATATTTGGTTACAAGAAGATAGTATCTGTCATACATGGGTGACTTGTACTCGATCTCATACCATTTCTTATCAAATTCGGTCCCCATGTCTTTATCAGTACATATCAGTTCATTCGCTTTATTGTAGTTCCGTTTGGCAACGGTTCTGAATTTGCCATCCTTGATCTCAAAATCAATTTTGTGATAGGTGACATTCCCCTTGTTATCAATATTCTTACTGCATGCCGGGTACTGCATCAAATGCTTTGAATAACTTTTTTCACCAAAGCTCGTCAGATTGAATTTCTCGGTCCAGGATATCGTCTTTTTGTGTGTTTTTACACTATCAGCATCATAATAATTTGATTCCAGGTTCTGATTCGGGACATCAACGTTATTTATTTTCCATTTCTCAGCATGACCATCAACTGCTCCCAGCAGCATTACAAAACCAAAAGCAGCTGCAGCAACAACATTTCTCTTCATTTTTGGCTCCTTAGATCGGAATATACATCCAATAATCAGCGGCGCTGATTATACCGGTTAATTGCCTGGTAATAAAGTTTTTCCTTTTCACCGGCACACATGCCCGATACAGCCAAATTGACTATTTCGTCCTGAAATGTTACCTTCAGCCTCGATCAACTCGCCTGGAACCAACACAATCAGCCTCACATCCGATTTTGTGGAGAGCAGACTCGATGCAACCATCTATAATGGCAAACGTGCCTGCCAAGCCCAGAAGATGATCACCAAAGGCAACCATGACGTCACCAGCACTTCGGACGGAGCAGAGCCGTCCGGGCCCGGAGAGACAGCTGAAACATTGCCGGCTGGGGAAAATGAAGATTTCATCTCTGCCACGGCCCTGAAATGGGTGACAAGTGTCCTGTTGATCTATTTTGGTGCCCGGCTGTTGTTTCTCGCTTTAAGCATCTCTTCATTCGTACCGCCGGATGAAGTTACCCACGCAGGACTCTGCAAGGTTTTTTCAAAAACCTTCCTGTTACCGTCTAATTCTCCGGAAACCTATCAATATGGTTTGGTCACGAACATCCCCTGGCTGTATTACGGAATAATGGGCAAGCTGCTTCATTTGAATTTCTTCGGCTTCTCTGACCTAGTGTTCCTCCGCCTTCTCAATATCCCCTTTGCCTTCGGCACCGTCTGGTATGTCGTGCGTCTGCTCCGCCTCTTTACGGACAACCGGCTGACCCTACTCCTGCTTGTTATCGTAATGACCAACACCCCCATGTTTTCCGTTTTGTCTGCTTCAGTGTCCTACGACAACATGGCCAATTTGCTGGCCGCGATGGCGGTCTACTTTCAGTTTGCCTTTTTCCGCAAGCGGTCAGGCGGACTGCTTGCCGTCTCGCTCATCTGCCAGTTGCTGGGGTGTCTGACCAAGGTCACTTTTCTGCCGCTGGTTCTGGCCCTGAACGTAGTGTTATGTATATACGAATGGCGCAACCTGATCACATTTCCCGCCGCAGTCCGGCAGTATTTCCAGGTATCCACCAAGCGTGCCTGCCTGGCAGTTGCCCTGCTTCTCATCTTAGCCGGGTTGAACCTCCAACTGTATGGCGGAAATTATCTACGCTATGGAACACTTAATCCCGGGATGGCAGACGTTCTCTCGCCGGAGGCGGCCATGAAATACCGTCTCGGTGCCCGGGGGATGATCTTTAACCAGTACAAAGACGGAAAGATCTCCTACATGGATGCCCTGATACTGGCGGGAGAAATTGAACACCCCGGGGATAAGGCCGATACCTTTTTCCTCTTGATGAATTTTGAAAAACTGAAGAGAAACCCCCAGTTATGGATGGGTCCGCTCACCTACGTGAAATTCTGGTTTCAGAACATGCTGGGTACGATTTTCGGGATCAAGGCACATCTGGGGATGTTCAAGCCCGCTCTCTACATGCTGCCCGTATATCTGGTAATGGCACTTGCAGCCCTCGGTTTTATCGTCCGCTGGCGTCCCCGTGAATCGGGCCAGCTTTCACCGGGCCTTGCAGCCGTTGTCATCTTCTATGCAGGATACCTTATGTACGAAGTGAATTATGACAATTATCTCAACTATGGCGAACCGGGACTGACCATGTATGGCAGGTATCTTTTCCTCTTGCTTGCCCCTGTCTATGTTTTAATGTGTCATTACCTGCTGCTTCTCTCCCGCAGCAATTACATTCGCTGGTCGCTGGCGCTGTCAGCGGCACTTCTTTTCGTTTCATACGATTTTCCCTGGTTTCTGATGCACGCCACTCCCGAATGGTATGACTGGCTGCCGCGTTAGTCCTATTGTAACGGAGTTAAGCCGTTAGCCCTAACACATGAGACGTCGAGATAACAG
>JBAQPK010000627.1:0-5741 GCA_049305715.1 Desulfuromonadaceae bacterium
AGAGCATGATCTGCGGCCCCTTGGTGGTCATGCGGATATCGGTGATAATCGCGCGGATCCGATCGCCGGGACGATAAACCTCACGCGGCATCTGCTCCTTAGCCGGCAGAACAGCCTCTGCTCGTCCCAGATCTATCAGCAGCTCACCCTTTTCAAAGCGCCGCACCATGCCGGTAATAACTTCCCAGATCCGGTCCCTGTATTCGTTATAAATCGTTTCGCGCTCGGCATCGCGTACCTTCTGGATAATAACCTGCTTGGCCGTCTGGGCGGCAATGCGGCTGAATCCGCTTGCATCCAGTTTTTCACCCAGCGAATCGCCTATTTCGGCTTCCGGATCAATCTCGTGAGCTTCATCGAGACTGATTTCCTTATAGGAATCCTCCACCTCTTCCACAACCGTAACAAACTCGAAAAGTTCAACTTCTCCGGTTTCATGATTGTAATGGGCTTCGAGTTCGCGGGTATTACGGTATTTTTTATTTGCAGCCGTCAAAACCGCCTGTTCCATTGCTTCCAGAACGACCTGGCGGTCAATGCCCTTCTCTTTTACAAGTTGGTCGATAGCGTGCTTGAGATTAATTATTGTATCCACGGTTACTTCTCCTTGCTGGCATATATGTATTTCAGATCAGAGTTCAAATTCGAGATTGGCCTTGGCAACCTGCTCAATAGGGATGGCCGCGGTCTGCCCCTCGGTCAGCGTCATTTTGACGACACCGTCCACAAGCCCGTCAAGTTTTCCCAGAAATGTCTTGCGCTTGTTGCCGCTGTCATCACAAAACGGTTGATAGGTGCGGACTTTTATGAGACGACCGGCAAAGCGCTCATAATCAGCCGGTTTTTTAAGCGGACGATCCAGTCCCGGCGACGAAACCTCCAGGGTATAGTTGCAGGCGATGACGTCTTCCACGTCGAGGACCATCGACAATTCCCGGCTGAGAGCAGCGCAGTCGTCGAGCAGCACGCCGCCCTCCTTGTCGATGAACAGACGCAGCACCGCATCAGGGCCGACTCTGCCGAATTCGATATCGACCAGCTCAAGCCCCATTGATTCGAGTATCGGCTGGGCAATGCGGGTTACTACCGTGCATGTATCTTCTTTTTGAGCGGCCATATCATTCCCGATTGGACAAAAAAAAGTGAGCCTTGCGAGCTCACGTACCGATTGAACATAAATTGTCTTTCTTTCCTACCATGCCGACACGGGTAATGCAAGCTAATTTTTCATTCAAACGGTTATTATATGCAGACTCGACGCACTTCATGAATATCCGCAAAACCGTATCCGGTTTTCATGTGCCCCCTGAGTATCCGTTCCGGGTCAGTTATCTTTGAGATCTACATTATCACCCCCGTTATCACCCCACACATCCATCCATTGCTGCTGTGGAGTCCGGTTGTCTCCATATTGGACGATGACACCATCCTCTCTTTGGTAAGAACATGACCAGCCTGGTTTATCCGCACCATGGAAGGTCGGATAATCTCCGGGGTGATCTATGGCATGATATGGAGCAGAATAGGTTCCGTCATCCTGTGGGGGTGGGCACCGTTCATCCCCGGCATACCAGTTGTCATACTGAACCGGTGGTGAAGCAAGAAACGCCATAACCATCATTGTTTGAAGTGTTATCACAATAGCCTCCAGGGAAGTGGTTGCCCATAAGGCAGTACGTGAAGCTTTCCAATTGACCTCTCCTGTGTGATGGAAATTTTACCACATTTTTTTGGCTTGCGCGGACGGTACGCACGTCATCATAATGTCGGCATGATACCGAAGAGCTGGCCCCCCATGAAAGAAACAGAAAGTGAGATCAGGTATGACTCCGTCCAGTGGGCAGGCACGACCATTGCCTACAGCTGGTGCCGTTCACGTCGGAGAACTCTTGGCATAACGGTTCGCCCCGACAAGTCGGTATCGGTGCGGGTACCGTTGCGGACGCCCCTCAAAGAGATCAGGTCATTTGTCATGGACAGGGCGGAATGGGTGCTGAAGGTATGGCACAAGCTGGATGCTGGGCCGGTCCGGCAAGAGCAGGAATACGGTCGCGAAGCGCTGTTCATGTTTCGCGGGGATGCATACCGGCTGGAATTTACAACGGGGTTGCGCCCCTCACTGATTCTGCATGACGGTGTCATGATAGTGACCGCCCCCGGGATACCGTCGGAAGAGACGGTCCGCGGGATGATTGCCGGCTGGTACCGGGAACAGGCGCTTGAACTCGTGAAGGAACGGTCAATCGAATGCCACCGCCTGATGCAGGGAGAATGCATCCCGCTCCCCCCCATCACGATCCGCGCCATGAAAACACGCTGGGGGAGCTATTCCTACCTGACCCGGCGGATCACCCTCAACCTCAATCTGGTCAAGGCCCCGCCATCCTGTCTTGACTACGTGATCATCCACGAACTCTGCCACATCAAGGTGCGGCACCACGGTGCCGACTTCTGGCGGATGGTCGGTCGTTACGTGCCCGATTACCAGGCGGTTCGCAGGCAATTGAAGGAATATATCTAAACTGCAGGCTTTTACCTCCCTCTCCCCTCATCATACCCAACCTTACCGGAATCGTGTTTGCCGTGCTTTTCTATAAACTGGATTCCTGTTGTCGTTGGCCTCCCGGTTGCCGGATTTGGCCGGATCATGTTCAGCAGACATTGGCGGTCAGGTGATCCAGCTGCTCATTCAGCCAGCTATTGATGCTCTCGCCGGACTGCTTGGCCGCCACGTACACCTTACGGTGCAGGTCGGGGGTCAGGCGGAGCATGAATTTGCCGGTAAACGGTTTTTCCGGCGCCTGGCCAAGCTGTGCGCAGAAGTCCAGATAATCGTCCACCGAATCGCTGAAAGCCTGCTTGATCTCGTCAACCGTCTTGCCCTGAAAGGTAATCACGTCGCGCAGGCCGATAACCTCGCCGTGGAAGATCTCTGCCTCATCATCGTACTCAACTTTACCGGAATACCCTTTGTACTGCATCATGGCCTTATTCCTCCTTCTTGCAGGAAACGTCGTACCGATTTCACCGCGCCTTTATCGGTTTCTTTCTTTGGATGGGGCCGGTGAAAAGTAGCCTTTATGCCGTTAAGAAGAAACCTTACTCGGGAGCCGTTCCCTTCGAAACGTTCAGCACCCAGCGCCATGAACAAAACCTCGATGTCATCCCAAATAATGCTGGAGTTCACCGGGTCGTGGAAAATAGCTTTCAGCGTTTTGCGGTGCTTACTGGTCATAAGAATTTGGTATCACTTTTTGATACTATTGTAAATGATTTAGTTTACGGATAAAAACAGGGAGTGTCCCTATTTAACCCTAAGATGTTGAGGCCCTGGAGCGGGTTGGGCTGATCAATCGCACTGCCGATAAGCGCTTGTCGGCCCCGTGGGACCGGGTAGTGGCGGAGATCAGGCTAGCGGCGTGAGGGGAATTAAGTAAGGTGTCCCCGAAATTTTCCCGAAATTGGCAGCATATCGGGACGAATGTCGTCAGTTGATGCAGTGCGTGCAACATGCGATGACCATGACCATTGAGCGGCAGTTGCGGCAAGGCGAGCCCGTACTGGATTTGCCTCGATGTATCGAGCCACCTTATTGCTTCTCCCCTTATTGCTTCTATGGTGATTAAGCAAACCATTCTGGTTTACGTTTCTTGATTGTGTTTATCAATGCACTTTCAATTTCCGGGAAAAACATCATGGTTTCAGGAATCTCTTTCTTGTCAAAGGCGTAGCGCACCTTGACAAAAACAGAACTCCAATTTTTTAAGTTGCTCAGGAGGTCAAGTTTAGCAGTGATACCCACAATCTTTTTTATCTGTTGGGTATCTCGCATATCTCTATTTTTTAAACTTTCGTTAAATGGCGCTTCAATTTCTTGTTTTAGTTCGGTGGTTAATTCATTGAAAAGTGCATGGAAGTCGTGAGAATGCCTGTCTTTTACTTTAAAATCCTTCTTGTATTCAAGGAGATAGATAGATTTAAAATACAACTCCAGTGCCAATGAAGCATTTACCATACTCGGCAACAATACGGGAGACGCACCTTGTGCGTTTAGCAATTTGGCCGCTAGAGAATATGCGCCTGCGGTTTTAAAAATCGAATGCACACGTTCATGTATCGTGTTCATATGTTAGCCTCCTTTTCTTGGGGCGCATAACTCATTATTGACCGTCAGGTTTAGTATCCAATATTATATGCCTATATCTAACATTGAATGCTTGCATCTAATACTAGATGCCACTTCAGTATATAATATTAAATGCTTCTGTTTATTTCGATTGATCACCAAGGCATCTAATAGTATATGCCGATATATACTAATTAGATGCCTTCACTTTTAGGCCTTCATATTTCCGGCATCCAATATTATATGCTGCTCCATACCCTTGATCATGTTGTGCTGGATGTACCAAAACTTGGCGTCGGGATTCCATACCACTCCTGCTGACCGGGCCATTTTCCCCAATTTAGCTTCACCATAGGCAATCTGCACCGGTACAAGCTACTCGTCCGTATTTTTCTTTTCCGATGGCGACAGTTGTTTCCTTTCCCGTAACAGGTCAGTATAAGCACCTTCCCCATCTCATTCCAAAAAAACCCTTTTCATAATTTCCGCCTGCTGTTCGGCATGAACATGATGGGGCCCCACGGCCGGACAGGCATCCGCCGGACGGCCGATATACCCGACTGAAGCTGACAGGTTCCTGAAATGCCGGTCCATATGCTGCCAGGCGCCCATGTTTTCCGGCTCCTCCTGAACCCAGTACAGCCGGCAGTCGGCCCCGCACCGGCCGATGACATCCTGCAAGGCGGCAACGTCCAGCGGATACAGCTGCTCGATCCGGACGGTCACGGTATCGCTCCTCCCCCGCCGGATGCGCTCTTCTTCCAGTTCGTAATAGATCTTGCCGCTGCAGAACAGAACCTGCCGGGCGGCGGCAAGATCCCCCGGTGAGACGATCACGTTCTGAAAGGTGCCGCTGCAGCATTCGGCGACCGTCGAACTGCAGGCCGGATGGCGCAGCAGGCTTTTCGGCGTGAACACGACCAGCGGCTTTCTGAACGGCTGCAGCATCTGGCGCCTGAGGAGGTGGAACATCTGCGCCGGGGTCGACGGGGAGGCCACGATCATGTTCTCCTCCGCGCAGAGCTGCAGATAGCGCTCGATGCGGGCGCTGGAATGCTCGGCGCCCTGCCCCTCATACCCGTGGGGGAGCAGCAGCACCAGACCGCTGGCGCGATTCCATTTGGTTTCGCCGCTGGCGACAAACTGGTCGATGACAACTTGGGCGCCGTTGGCAAAATCACCGAACTGCGCTTCCCAGAGCGTGAGGCAATCAGGCGTTTCCAATGAATAGCCGTATTCGAATCCCAGCACGCCAAACTCGGAAAGCGGGCTGTTCCATGCCTGGAAACGGGCGCCGTCACGGACAACCGCTTCCAGTGGTGTATAACCGCTCTCGTCGTGGCTGTCGATCACGACGCAATGGCGATGATTAAAAGTTCCCCGCCGAGAGTCCTGCCCGGAGATCCGGACGGAATATCCCTGGTCGAGCAGCGTCGCATACGCGAGGGTTTCAGCGTTCCCCCAGTCGATCCCCTCCCCCTTCAGAACCGCTTCAAACCGCTTCTGAATCAGGGCGCCGATTTTTGCGTGCGGCATGAAACCGGACGGGTGAACCGCCAGGCGCCTGGCAATCGTTACCAGTTTTTCAGCTGTCACCGCGGTATCGACGGGTGCA
>JBAQPK010000628.1:0-3775 GCA_049305715.1 Desulfuromonadaceae bacterium
GTGCAACGCCACCGAAACAACCGATGCCGCCGATTATGTAGACGGTAAAGGCGACTATTGCCAGGGCAATTCCTTGTTTGCGCGCCATGTTACTTCCTTTGGCCTCGGATTCTCATCAGATCATAAATAATTGATACAGGGATTAGATGTACTATTGATGGGGGACTATCCAGGGGGATTCATATCTGCTGACGACCTATACCGCTATCGACGTTATTCCTGTGAAGACGAAACTTCCCGTCTTCACAGGAATATTCAACAACTACTTTTTGGCATGGCACTCAGCACACTTTGTAGGTCCTTTTTTCATTTCGGTATGGCACCCCTTGCAGGTCTTATGGGCAAAGTCCTTGCCAAAGCCGGCTATCTTTCCCCCGGCAGCATTGTCGTGGCACTTTGTACAGTCTTTCAGGAGCTCGGCATGTGTCTTGTGATTGAAGGTAACGTCTTTTTTCATCGCAATTACGTCAGCGGCACATGCAAATCCAGCAAAAACTGTTACTGCCAGTACTGCAGCGAGCATCTTCTTCATGTTCATGTCTCCTTGTTGTCTTGGGATTTCTGCGCATTGCGCAGTAAAAAACACAAATTAAAATTTACTTTAGGGGAATAAACATACCACCCTTTACGAGACGCCGTCAAAACATTTTACCGATTGTGAGGAAAAACCAGGGCCAGACCGGGGTCGTTCGGATTTACCGGCCTGCATAAACAAAGGGGGGCCAGACCTCTGTCCGGCACCCCCCTTGTTACTGAAACATCTGGCTATGCGGCAACGAGCAGTTAGCCGTTCACCATCGAGCTACATCTGGTGACACTTGCCGCAATCATCCTGAACCGGGAAGGCGTCCTTGCCCTTGTTGTGGCAAGCACCACAGGATTTGCCGCCCTCCATGTCGCTCATGGTGGCCTTCAGGGCGCCGGCCTTGAAAGGAAAAATTTTGGTGTGGCAATCGGCACATTTGTACGTCTGGGTATGGAACTCATGGCTGAAAGCGGCTTCGCCGCCCGATGTCTTAAAAATGATTTTACCGGGTTTCATCCCTTTGTGACACTTGCCGCAATCGCCGGACGACGCAAAAGCCTCCTTGCCGTTGTGGCAGACACCGCAGGACTTGCCCTTGGCCATATCATCCATTGTGGCTTTGCCGACAACAGTTTTGTAAGGGAAGGTTTTGGTGTGGCAATCCTTGCACCCGTACGCCTGTGTGTGGAATGCGTGGCTGAAAGTGGCCGGTGTTGTCCCCTTCAGGTTGAATGTGATTTCTTTCGGTTTCATCCCTTTGTGGCAGCGGTCACAGTTTGCGGCAACGGCGAAGGCGCGTTTTCCATTGTGGCATGCACCGCAGGTGCGCCCTTTTTCCATTTCGGCCATGGTAACCGATTTTTCCTTGCCGGTTATGACTTTGCCGTTATGACATCCTTTGCATGCGCCGCCTGTTTTGACGATGTGAACCGAATGACTGAATACGGCGGTACCAAGACCCTTCACCGTGTAAGTCACGTCTCGTGGTTTGCCGCTGTGGCAGCGTGAACACTCCTTCTCGCTGGAAACACTGAATGCCTTTATGCCGGTATGGCACGCGCCGCAGGATTTGGTCTTCTCCATTTCCGCCATGGTATAGCGTTTTTTCTTTCTCAGGCTGAAGATAGCATCGTGGCATATTCTGCAATTGTTATGGTATTTTTTCAGGTGAAATTCATGACTGAAAACGACCGGATCAGCGTTTTTGAAACTGAACCTGATATCCTTGGTTTCGGCCGCACCCGCACTAACGACTGACAGCATGCAAAGTGCAACGGCTAACGATAAAATCTGCTTCAGCATAGGGACCGCTCCTTCTGTAGTACTCGATAAAGTATCACTTAAGCGCGCAACTATACAGACAGAGACACTCATCGTCAATTGCAAATTGCACCGTTTTGGTGCTGCCGTCTCCGCTAATTTTATGCCTGACTCGCGGAATCTTGACTTTATCCCATCCATTTGCTAGCTTCATAATTCGCATGAGCAACTATTTATCCTGTGTCGGAGTCAAGAGCCAATGCACAAAAAACTGTTTATTCCCGGGCCGGTTGAGGTCCATCCCGATGTTCTGAAGGCCATGGCTACGCCTATGATCGGCCATCGAATGAAAGAGTACGCGGAGCTGCATGTGCGGGTCACCTCCGGATTGAAAAAACTGCTGTTCACGGATGACAGGGTTTTTCTGGCGACTTCGAGCGCCTTCGGTGTCATGGAGGGGGCAATCCGTAACCTGGTCGGCAGGCGCTGTGCCAACTTCTGCAACGGCGCCTTTTCCGACAAGTGGCACGATGTGACGCTGCGTTGCGGCAAACAGGCTGACGCGATCCGTTTTGAGTGGGGCGCCCCGGTTACACCCGAGGCGGTTGAAAAAGCCCTTGCAACCGGAAAATATGACAGCATGACCATGATCCACAATGAAACCTCAACGGGGGTCATGTCGCCTTTGCCGGAAATAGCCGAAGTCATGCGAAAATTTCCGGAAGTAATGTTCATTGTCGATACGGTCTCATCGATGAGCGCCCTCAAGATTCCGGTTGATGAGCTTGGTATCGACAGCTGTATTTTCGGAGTGCAGAAAGCTTTTGCGCTCCCTCCCGGTCTGGCGGTATTCACGGCGAGCGAAAAAGCGCTCCAGCGGGCAGCCGGTATGGAAGGGCGCGGCTATTATTTTGATTTTAGCGAGTTTGCCGCCAATGATGTGAAGAATAATACCCCTTCGACCCCCTGTATCTCCTTGATCTATGCGCTTGATTGTCAACTTCAGCGGATGTTTGCTGAAGGGCTGGAAAATCGTTGGGCTCGCCATAACGATCTTGCCGGATATGTGCGCGGATGGTTGACGGATCGAGGCTTCGAATCATTTCCCGCGGCGGCATACCGTTCACAGACATTGACCTGCAGCCGCAACAGCCGCGGGATTGACCTGGCCGCTCTGAAAAAGAATTTGGCTGAAGCCGGTTTTGCTTTTGACGACGGGTACGGCAAGATCAAAGGGGAGACCTTCCGTATTGCCCATATGGGTGACATGACTCGTGCCGATCTGGACGGTCTTTTCACCGCGATCACGACTATTTTGCCGGAACTGGCATGATTTCATCCCTGGAAGAGTAAACTGGAGGCAGAGCCATGAAGTGCCCGAACTGCGGCAGCCGGACAGAAGTTGATCTTGATATGCATTCAAGCGGTTTTTCGGTCGAGCATTCTCCGGTTAAAGAGTGCGGGGCGTGTGGTCTGGTATGGCGGATTAAAATAGAGGCCGGGGAACCGGTGGTAGATATTATCAAGGCGGCCGATAAACAGGTAAAACAGCAATAACGGTGGGGCGGGCGTGAGCCCGCCCCCGGCTTGTTTTATTCTTTTTCGAAGACATCCTTGCCGGCGCCGCAGAGCGGGCAGCACCAGTCATCAGGCAGCGCCTCGAATGAAGTCCCCGGTGCGATCCCGCGATCCGGGTCGCCAACGGCGGGGTCATAGACATACTGGCAGATAGTACATATCCAACGTTCCATAATGTAGTGCTCCTTTGTATCTGATTTATGTCCAGTGGATACACTGGACGGGACAGCCGTCAATCGCACTCTGAATCTCGGCTTCAGGAGCTCCTGCAGGGTCAAAACACTCGGATTTGCCATTGCTGTCAAATCTGAAAACAGCCGGGCAGGTTGAAATGCAGAGGCCACAACTGATGCAGTTTTCTGTTTCTACGACCGCTATTTTCATCTGGTGTTCTCCGTAGTTGTTATGTTG
>JBAQPK010000629.1:0-9612 GCA_049305715.1 Desulfuromonadaceae bacterium
GGCGGTTCCCGCCAGGCGGTGTACGGACTGATACAGCCGGTGGTTACGCCGCTCCATGACACCCGTCAGTTCGCCGATGTTTTGCTCGCCACGGCCTCACGGTTGGGCGGGGCGACCGCAGCCGCCCTCCCCCGTAAACCTGTCCTGGAACTGGTCAAGAATACGGCTCGCAGGCTGGTGTCTCCAGGAAAAGGCGGAGATTTCGAGTCGCTCTGGGTTGAACTTCTCCGGCGGGGAGGACAGTTCAACATGGACAAGGAAGCGGGCAAGGGGTATCGCTGGACCTCCGCTTTCAAACTCCCCGATCTCCCTCGCCCCCGCTTTGCCGGTGACGAAAAGCAGTTCCCCCTGCATCTGCAGGTCTATCCCTCCACCGCCTTCCATGACGGCCGGGGCGCCCCGCTCCCCTGGCTGCAGCAGCTCCCCGATCCGATGACTACCGTGGTCTGGGACAGCTGGATCGAGATCAACCCGGCAACCGCCGCAGCGCTGAGCATCAATCAGGGCGACCTGGTCGAGGTGGCTTCCATCCGGGGCACATTGCGTCTGCCGGCGGTGATCTATCCCGGCATCCGCCCCGACCTGGTGGCGATCCCGCTGGGACAGGGACACCAGGGAGGAGGCCGCTATGCCAAAGGGCGCGGGGTAAATCCTCTCGCGCTGCTGGCACTGGCGGAGGGGAGTGAACAACGGGCGGCATGGAACGCCACCCGTGTGCGGGTAACCAGGATATCAGAGAAGGGTGATCTGGTGACGGCCGGTCATCCCCAGGGGAGCTACCGTAGTGACCTGATCGGGATTTAAGACTAAAGGCAACTGAATGAGGAATTATCAAGCATGGAAAAACTGACCAGTCCGTACAAATGGGGAATGGCCGTCGACCTGGACCGATGCACCGGTTGCGGTGCCTGCGTGGTGGGCTGTCAGGCCGAGAACAACGTGGGAATCTGCGACAAGCAGGAGATCTCCGAGGGGCGAAACATGCACTGGCTGCGCATCGAGCGCTTCTGGGTGGGGGAATACCCGGACGTCCGGGTGCGCTTTCTGCCGGTCATGTGCCAGCACTGCCACGACGCACCCTGTGAGCCGGTCTGCCCGGTCTACGCCAGTTATCATAATCCGGACGGATTGAACGGCCAGGTCTACAACCGTTGCGTCGGCACCCGCTACTGCGGCAACAACTGCCCCTATGCCGTGCGGGTCTTCAATTTCTATCCCCATGAGTGGCCGAAGCCGCTGGACAATCAACTCTCACCGGACATCACCGTCCGCAGCCGGGGGGTGATGGAGAAGTGCAGCTTCTGTATCCAGCGCATCCGCCGCGCCAAGGAGGAGGCCAAAGGAGAAGGACGCCTCATTAAGGATGGGGAGGTACAGCCGGCCTGCGCCCAGACCTGTCCTGCCGAGGCGATGGTTTTCGGCAACCTGGCCGACCCGCGCAGCCGGGTCAGTCGCCTCTCCCGCAGCCCGCGCCGCTTCCAGCTGCTGGAACAGCTGGGCACGCACCCTTCGGTCTTCTATCTCAAGGGAGGAGGCCGTGAACATGTCTGATAGCCCGGTCACCGCCAAGAGCCCCAAACAGATCAACGACGAACTGCTCTCCTCCATGCGCCCGCCGACCCTGCGCTGGTACCTGCTGGCCCTGTTCCTGGGAGCGGTGGTGGCCTGGGGGCTGGCGGCCTTCGCCTGGCAGCTGACCCACGGCATGTATGTGACCGGCAAGAACCGCCCGGTCATGTGGGGCTTCTACATCACCGGTTTCGTCTTCTGGGTCGGCCTCTCCCACTCCGGCACCATGGTTTCCTCGATCCTGCGCCTCTCCCGGGCCAACTGGCGCCGCCCGATCCTGCGTGCCGCCGAGGCGATGACGGTCTTTTGCATCACCGTGGCCGGCCTGTTCCCGCTGATCCACCTGGGGCGCAACTGGACCTTCTTCTACATGATCCCCTACCCCAATCAGCGCGGTCTCTGGCCCAATTTCCGCTCGCCCCTGCTGTGGGACATGACCGCCATTACGGCCTACATCATCGGCAGCAGCCTGTTCCTCTACCTGGGGCTGCTCCCCGACCTTGCTGTTGCCCGTGACCGCTCCAGCGGCTGGAGACAGAAGGTGTATGCTGTCATGGCCATGGGATGGCGCGGCACGTCCCATGAGTGGTCGGTGTATCATAAGGCCTCGACCCTGATGGCAGCCCTGATAATCCCGGTGGCGGTCTCGGTGCACTCGATCGTGGCGTGGGACTTCGCCGTGACCGTGGTGCCCGGCTGGCACAGCACCATCTTCCCCCCCTACTTCGTCATCGGCGCGATCCTCTCGGGGGTGGCGGCGGTAATCACCCTGATGGTCATTATCCGCAAAGCTTTTCACCTTGAGGAGTACCTGACCCCGCCGCACTTCGACAACATGGGCAAACTGCTGCTGGTGATCTCCCTGCTCTGGTCCTACGCCTATTTCGTCGAGGTTCAGACAACATGGTACGCCCATGAACCGATCGAGTGGGAGGTTTTCAGCTTCATGTCCGGCAGGTACACCACCCAGCTGCTGATCATGCTGACGGGCAACTGTCTGCTTCCGATCATATGCATGTGCTTCAAGCGGTTAAGACGTTCCATAGGAGTGATGCTGGTGGTATCGCTGCTGGTCAATGTGGGGATGTTCATCGAGCGTTTCCTGATCATCGTCCCTTCGCTCTCCCACAAGAACATGCCCTTTGTCTGGGGGAGCTATTCCCCCTCCTGGGTGGAGATCTCGGTCAACCTGGCCGCCCTGGCCGGATTCGCCCTGCTTTTTACGCTCTTTGCCAAGTTCTTCCCGATCATGGCGCTTTCCGATGTGCGCGAGCTGGAGGCCCGCCAAGCCGAGGTTCCGCTCGGCCGCACCCGGCTGCCGTCCATCGCGGAGGAGGAGTAACATCATGGAAACTCTAGGGATCTTCATTGACATCGACTCCGCCGCCCGTGCGGTGGATGGCCTGGTCCGGGCCGGATTTACCGAGGCCCAGATCGACTCGCTGACCTCGGTACCGTATCCCGACAGTGTGCTGGTCAGGAGCGAGCAACGCTCCTGGTTCCGCTGGCTGGCCCTGGGCGGTGGCTTGGCCGGCGCGGCGGCCGGTTTCGGGCTGGCGGCCGGTACCGCTTGGCTCTACCCGGTGCAGACCGGCGACAAGCCGATTATCGCCCTCTATCCAACCGCCATCATCTGTTTCGAGGTTGCCATGCTGTTCGCCATTATCGGCACCATGGCCGGTATGTTCATGGAGATGAAGCTGCCGGCCCTTGGAAAACGCCTCTACGATCCGGCCATTGCCGAGGGGTGCATCGGCATCTGTTTATCCATACACACTGCGGGTGATGCAGTACAGTGCAAGCCTGGAGATGCGCCAAAAGAATGTATCGGTGAGATTTCCTCCCTTTCAGTAGCGGAACAGAACGAGCGGGCGAAAGAGATCATGCTGACTGCAGGAGCCCTGCGAGTCATTGGAGAGGAGGAACCATGAATGTTCATGCCATACTGAACGCAGGGTATGCCGAGATTCGCAGGGCAAAATCACATCATGATCAAAACACGAATATCACACTGATTTCGTGCACTTCTATGCTTTTGAATATGATGCTATTTCTTTTCGTTCTCTGCGTTATCTGCGCTTCAACCGCTGTTTCCGGCATGCAGCGCATTTCACGAATTGCGATTGTAGCCATCGCACCGCTGTTGATGTCGGCGATGTGGATGGACAAGCAACCATCCCCCAAGCCATACCAGGCGCCGGTTCTGGTTTCGCCCGCCGGTTCCGTGCCTGTAACCGGCACGGAGATCGTCTCTCAAGGCACCGAAGTGAAAAATCCGCTTCCGGGGACGGCGGCAGGGCTGTCTCGGGGTAAGACGCTCTTCGCCACAAACTGCGCCATGTGCCATGGCGCATCCTCCGCAGAGCGCGGGCCGGTCGGCAAGAAGCTTACCCCCCCTCCCTCCGGCCTCGACCATGATCTGGTGCGGGACCGAACAGACGCCCACATATTCAAGGCGGTCACATTGGGCTTCGGACGCATGCCCCCCTTCAAGGACAAGCTTACTCGGCAGGAGCGCTGGGAACTGGTCAATTATCTGCGCGCCGGCAGATAACCTGCGATGTCACCTCACGAGACAACTCAAGACGGCTTGACGGTGCAGCTTTCTCTGTTATCGTTTGAGTAACAAATGACCTTGATTTAATAAACAATCGGAGGAATTTCCATGGCTGGAGGAACAATCTGGAAAGGAAATATCCATTTCGGGGATACTGAGCTGCCGGTGAAGCTGCATGCGGCGATCAAGGAAGAGCGGATTCAGTTTCATCTCCTGCACCGGCGTGATCAGGTGAGATTGCACCAGCAGATGATCTGTGCGTATGAGAAAATACCGGTGCCGCCGGAAGCCCAGACCAAGGGGTTTGAAGTGGAGGAAGGAAAATATATCATCGTCGACCCGGCGGAACTGGAACAGACCACTCCTGAAACAAGCCGGATGATCGAAGTCCACGAATTCGTCAAGAGTGCACAGATCGATCCGGTCTTTCTCGATCACGTCTACTATCTGGAACCGGATTCAGATATTTACGCGGAAGGGTACATCGGACTTGTCGGGGCTTTGCAGGAGATGGATGCGGCAGGGATCTGCACCTGGTCCATGAGAAAGCGCTCCTATTTCGGGTCGTTGCAGGCGAGCGGAGGGATTCTGCGTCTGAATACCCTGAGGTATGCCGACGAAGTGGTTGCGGTGAAATCTCTTGAACTGGAGGAAATCCAGGTATCCGAAAAGGAACTGAAAATAGGGAGCGATCTGATCAACCAGTTGACCGCGCCTTTCGAGCCGCAGAAATTCGCGAACGAGCATCAGATAAGGCTGCAAAAGCTGATCGATAACAAAGCCCGCGGAGAAAAAATAGTGCTCCTGCGACCCAGGGTCCTGCAGCCTACGGCACCGGACCAGCTGCTTCAGGCTCTTGAAGCGAGTCTGAGGAAAGCCGCCTGAAGGGAGGAGTCAAAATGGCCGTGCAGGGAATATGGAGCGGAACGATCAGTTTCAGCCTGGTGGCGATTCCGGTACATCTGGTCAAGGCCGTCAAGCCCGGGCGGATCTCGTTTCGTACGCTCCACAGCACGGATTATTCTCCCCTTGCGAGAAGGATGTTCTGTCCTAAACAGGAAGAGATAGTCCCGCCGGATGAGATCATCAGGGGGTACGAAATCGCACCCGACCGGTACATACCGATAACGGACGAGGAGTTGGAATCCGTGTCGCCCGAGAGAAGCCGTACGATCGAGATCGTCGAGTTCATCGACATGGATGAAGTGGATCCGCTCTATTTTGATCACCCGTATTATCTCGTGCCTTCGAAAGGGGGCGAAAAAGCGTACCGGCTGCTGGCCGAGGTGATGCAGCGGACGAACAGGGCCGGACTCGCAAAGTTCGTGCTGGCCGAACGCGAGTATCTTGTAGCGATCAAAAGTTCGGAGGGAGCGCTGAGCCTGATCACTCTCCATTACAGCGAGGAGCTCCTTTTCGCTGATGGCATCGCGCCGAAGGAAGTGAAGGTCGAAGCCAAAGAGCAAAGCCGGATGAAAAAAAACATCGGGAAAATGATGGCAGAGTTTGATCCGGGAAAATATGCGGACGAGCGCCGGGGAAAGGTGCTGGAGCTCCTGAAGCAGAAGATTAAGGAAAATGCCCCGGTGGAGGCTCCTGCACTGGAGGAAGAAGAGGGAGAAGGCCCGCCCGATCTGGTCGCGGCGCTGGAGGAAATCATGCGTGACATGAAGAAGAGCCGGTGAGCGGAAAAGTAATCGAGATCGCCGGGAAAAGATTCGCCATGTCAAACCTTGAAAAGGAGCTCTACCCCTCCCATGGTTTCACGAAAGGCCAGGTCTTGGAGTACTACCGCCGGATTGCCGGATTTATCCTGCCACATCTGAAAGACCGGGCGTTGACCATGAAGCGCTATCCCGACGGGGTGGAAAAGGATTTTTTTTTCGAAAAGCGCTGCCCTCCTCACCATCCGGACTGGGTGAAAACGGCCGAGGTCTTCCATAAGGATGAGCGGATGACGGTCTGTCTGGCCAACGATCCGGAAACGCTCCTCTGGGTTGAGAACCTTGCGTCATTAGAGCTCCATGTGCCTCTGGCCAGGACAACATACCCGGAAACGCCGGATGCAATGGTTTTTGACCTGGATCCCGGCGAGCCAGCCGACATCCTGGATTGTGCCAAAGTGGCGCTGATCCTGCGGGAACTGCTCTCTCGGCTGGGGCTGGCAGGTTATCCAAAAACCTCGGGTCAAAAGGGACTCCACGTCTTTGTCCCCCTGAACTACCGGGAGGCGACCTTTGAAGATACCAAGGTGTTTTCAAAAGCCGTGGCGATAATCATGCAGAAAAATTATCCGGAGCTGGTGACCGCGAAGATGGCGAAGGATCAGCGCAAGGGGAAGGTTTTCATCAACTGGTCGCAGAACGACTCCTCAAAGACGATGATTTGCGTGTATTCCCTGCGGGCCCGGGAAAAACCATTCGTTTCGTGTCCGCTCGAATGGGGGGAGCTGGAGCGTCTGGCCGTGCGGGGAGACCCGGAAAGGGTGCATGTGATCCATTCGGAGGCTGTGAGCAGGGTCGAAAAAAAAGGGGACCTTTTCCGAGAGGTATTGGTGAAGGTGCAAAAGCTTCCCCATTTATGAATAGAGAGACTACTTAATCCCATGGGCCTAACAGAATACGCAGCCAAACGGCAATTCGAGAATACTCCCGAGCCGCAAGCGGGCATTCCTCATGAGGGGCGCCGTCTCATGTTTGTCATTCATAAACATGCGGCCCGGGCACTTCATTATGATCTCAGGCTGGAACTTGAAGGAGTTCTGAAAAGCTGGGCCGTTCCGAAGGGGCCCTCGCTGGACCCTGCCATAAAGCGGCTGGCAGTCATGGTTGAAGACCACCCGCTCGATTACAAGGATTTCGAAGGGGTGATCCCGGAGGGAAATTACGGTGCCGGTAGCGTTATCATCTGGGACCGGGGCTTTTATCATCACCCTGCCGCGGGAGACGAAAACGATAATGAGAGACGTCTTGTTGAGGGGGTACGGAAAGGGGATCTGAAGTTTATCCTCGAAGGGGAAAAACTGCACGGCGAATTTGCTTTGGTCAAAACCAGCAAAGACGAAAAATCATGGTTGCTCCTGAAGAAGAAAGACCGTTTTGCGACCACAGGTGACATCCTCACGGAAAACCGTTCGGTCGTATCGCATAAATCGCTGGAGGAAGAGCTCGAAGATGTCACGCAGAAATCGTTCCGCCAGAAGAAAGTCCACCAGATCCGCCTCCACGAAACTCTGGAAAGCGACGGCCTGGACGATGCGCCCGTGGCGTCGATGCCGCACACAGTAGCGCCGATGCTTGCAACCGCGATCAAGGAACCGTTTGACAGCCCGGACTGGCTCTTTGAAGTTAAATGGGACGGGTACCGGGCAGTAGCCGAGATTCGTGAGAGTGGTGTTTCGCTCTATTCCCGTAACGGGATTTCGTTCGAGAAAAAGTTTTTTCCCGTTGTGGAGGCGCTGCGGAAATTCGACTTCGAGGCGGTTCTGGATGGTGAAATCGTGGTCGTGGATGACCAGGGTCGTCCCGATTTCGAACAGCTCCAGAATTACGGGAAATCGGGAAGTGGTCACCTGCTCTATTACGTCTTCGACCTGCTGTATTTCAAGGGTCATGACCTGACCGGCCTCCCCCTTCTCCGTCGGAAGGAAATCCTGAAAACAATCCTCCCTTCTGTCCCTAAAATACGCTTCAGCGATCACGTCGCAAACGAGGGGATTCTGTTTTTCCAGGCCACCACACTGAAAGGGCTTGAAGGGATCATCGCAAAACATGCCATGAGTACGTACGAAGCCGGCTCGCGGAGCCGCAACTGGCTGAAGATAAAGTCCCGGCCCACGCAGGACGCGGTGATCGCCGGATTTACGGAGCCGAAAGGGAGCAGGCACCATTTCGGTACTCTCGTTCTGGGGGCCTTCCAGGAGGGCAGACTGCTCTACATCGGCCTCTCGGGAGGCGGTTTTGGGTCAATAGAGCTGCAGAAAATCCGTGAGAAGCTGAATCCGCTGATCCGGAAGGAGTGTCCGTTTGACGTGGTGCCGGAAACCGGCAGTCCGACCACCTGGGTAGAGCCTGAGCTTGTCTGCGAAGTCGCCCTGACCGGCTGGACCGGAGACGGTGTCATGAGGCATCCGGTCTTCCAGCGGCTGCGCGAAGACAAGAGCGCCGAAGAAGTAGCAAGCGACAACATCAGTGAAGGAGTTTCGCCATGAAAATTTACGCCGGTACGAGCGGATATGGGTACAAGGAGTGGAAAGGCCTTTTCTATCCGGAGAAAATACAGCCCAAAGATATGCTGCCTTTCTACGCCGGACGGCTCAACACGGTTGAGATCAACTACACGTTTCATCACATGCCCACGGTCGCCGGCATCACATCGTGGGCGGAACAAGTCCCCGATGACTTTATCTTTGCACTCAAAGCGCCCCAGGTCATCACGCATTTCAAACTTCTGAAGAACGTGAGCGAAGAAGCCGCTTATTTTTTCAAGACCATGTCGCTCCTGGGCGAAAAAACCGGCCCGGCCCTGTTCCAGCTTCCCGGCAGTTTTCGTGCAAACCCTACGGTTCTGGAAGAATTTCTCAAACTGATTCCCCAAAAAATACCCTGTGCATTCGAGTTCCGCAGCAAGAGCTGGTTCGGCAAAGACATTCTTGAGCTGCTCCGCACGCACGGCTGCAGCCTCTGCATGGCGGATTGGGACGAGCATCCGTTACAGGAAATAATAAGCACGGCACCCTGGGGGTACTTGCGGTTGCGTCGCTCCGATTATACGGATGATGATCTGGCCCTATGGCTGGAACGGGTTCTGGCGCAACAATGGGACAAGGCATTCGTCTTTTTTAAACACGAGGAAGGTGCGAAAGGGACGGAGCTGGCACGGCGCTTTCAGGAACTTGCCGATAGGAAGGGAAACCGGATATGACCATCTGGAAGAGTCCGATAACACTGGATCAGCTCAAACTGAGATCCAAAGATACCTTGATGGAACATCTGGGCATCGAGTATCTGGAGATAGGCAGCGATTACCTGAAGGCGAGGATGCCTGTGGATTCGAGGACAAAACAGTCGGCTGGAATCCTCCATGGCGGGGCCTCGGCCGCGCTGGCCGAAACACTGGGAAGCGTTGCGGCGAGTATGTGCATAGACAGAAGTATGAAGCGCATCGTAGGTCTGGAAATTAATGCGAATCACATCCGTCCGGTAACCGGTGGGTGGGTCACCGGCATAACAATGCCGATTCATGTAGGTAACACGACTCAGATCTGGGAGATCAAAATTTATAACGAGGAGGATAAACTCGTCTGTATCTCCCGGCTTACGCTGGCCAACATTACCAAATAGTTTTACCAATGCTTTAACCAGGCCGTCTCGCGTACCGGCATTTTCATCTGCCTTCACGTTGGTAGAAGGTACTATCAGAACGCAAAAAAAGTAGTATGATCGTAAGAAGCAAAGATAAGTATTTGGGTCGCGTGAGTGGAAAGG
>JBAQPK010000630.1:0-6847 GCA_049305715.1 Desulfuromonadaceae bacterium
TCCCGAAGTTCCTCCCGGCAATTTAACCGACCATCTCACCATTCCTTATATTATCCATCATCCGTACCGCAGTGAAATGCTCCCGCAGCCCGCACAGATCTCCGCCTTGATCGTTCTGGGCGGCGCCATGGGGGCGAACGACGACCAGCACCATCCGTTCCTCGGCGAGCTGAAAAGCCTCATCCGCACGATACTGGCTGCCCGGACCCCCTACCTCGGCATCTGCCTTGGAGGGCAGCTTCTTGCGGCGGCGCTTGGGGCGGAGGTCGTCTCGAATCGTTGGGAAGAGCTGGGAACGCAGCCCGTTCATCTGACCGAACAGGGAAAGACAGACCGTCTCTTCAGGGGCATTCCGGAACGGTTCGGCACCTTTCAGTGGCACCACGACAGTTTTGACATTCCCGCCGGGGGGATGCTGCTGGCATCTTCGGCGGCCTGCCCTCACCAGGCTTTCCGGGTGGGTGAAGCCGCCTGGGGGCTCCAGTTTCACCCGGAGGTGACGGAAAATATCATTCGCGTCTGGTGTGCGTGGGATAGTGGCAACCGGGCAAAAACCGAAGGGATTGTGGCGGCGTTCAAGGCCGAAGCCGGGAGCTATGGTTCCACGGCGCGGCTGCTCATGAAAAATTTTCTGGCATCGACACTGCTGTAACACCTCCGGCTCGATTATTCCACACGCTCGACCCTCACCGCAAAGGTCAGCTCCTGCCCCGCCAGCGGGTGGTTGCCGTCCAGCGTCACTTCGCCTTCATTCACTTCAGTCACCAGCATCACCCGCGATGCCCCCCCCTTGAACTCGATGCTCAATTTCTGACCGACGCTGATCTCTTTTTCGGCAGGAAAGGTGTGCCGGGCAATCCGGATGATATTCTCCGGGCGGCGCGGACCGTAGGCCCTGTCGGGGGAGAGCACGACATTTTTCACCTCTCCGGCGCGCATGCCGATGATGGCGAGTTCCAGGTCAGCAAAGACCTGGTCAGAGCCGATGCTGAAGGTCAGCGGCCCGTCCGCCTCGGTGCTGTGAAAAATCCGGCCGTTGTCCAGAGTGCCGATATAACTGATGGTGACGCTGCTGCCGATCTCTGCCCGAACCATATGAGACTCCTCTCTGCCTGAATACTGATAGATACTTGCCGTGCGAAGCACAGCCCCAGGTTCCGTTGCAACTTTGCTGCCGGTTTTGAATGGCTTCCGACTGCACGAAAATCCGGCGACAGATCCCGGAACACCCGGCAGCACCGTTTTTGCCGCTGTCAAGGCGTCTGCATTCCGCATGCTCCCGGCTGATTATTTTTTCAGCATCTGCCCGCACTACCGGCGTTTCATCCGCTCCCTTCTCCCCTCGCACGATGACTTTCAAAAGGCAATATTTGGTAACACGCCGATATTGTTCAATGTAATAATGTTGGCACGGCAAATGCTTTAGTATCGACAACCATCTGTTACAGATCTAAATCATGGCAGAATCAAATATGTTGACCAAGGCAAAGGCGCCTCCAGAAGAATGGGGCGCCTTTTTTTTGCCCCAAACAAAAAACCACACAGCTCACGGATTGGTGAGCGAAAGGAGCAACACAATGAGACAGATCGCGATTTACGGCAAGGGCGGCATCGGCAAATCAACCACAACCCAGAATACGGTGGCCGGTTTGGCTTCCCTCGGCAAAAAGGTCATGATCGTCGGCTGCGACCCAAAGGCCGACTCAACCCGTCTGATCCTGCACGCCAAGGCGCAGAATACGGTTATGGATCTGGTGCGCGAACTGGGAACGGTCGAAGACCTGGAGCTGCAGGACGTCATGAAGGTCGGCTACGGCGACATCAAGTGCGTCGAGTCCGGCGGACCTGAGCCGGGTGTCGGCTGTGCGGGCCGCGGCGTCATCACCGCCATCAACTTCCTGGAAGAAAACGGCGCATACACCCCCGACCTCGACTTCGTATTCTACGACGTTCTGGGCGACGTTGTCTGCGGCGGGTTCGCGATGCCGATCCGTGAGGGGAAGGCTGAGGAGATCTATATCGTCACCTCCGGCGAGATGATGGCGATGTACGCCGCCAACAACATTTCCAAGGGTATCCTCAAATATGCGTCTTCCGGCAAGGTTCGTCTGGCCGGCCTGATCTGCAACGCCAGAAAGACCGACATGGAGTTCGAACTTATCTCCGAGCTGGCACGTCGTCTCGGTACCCAGATGATCCACTTCGTTCCCCGTGACAACCAGGTTCAGAGAGCCGAACTGCGCAGAATGACCGTCATCGAATACTCACCGGAACACCCGCAGGCGCAGGAATACCTGACGCTGGCTCAGAAGATCAACGACAACAAGATGCTGGTTGTTCCGACACCGCTGGAGATGGAAGAACTGGAAGAACTGCTGATGAAGTTCGGCATCATGGAAGCGGAAGATGAGGCGATCGTCGGCGTAGCAGAGGCCGCAGCAGCGTAGGTGACGAACGCTTTTGCGCCATCTCCGCATCGGCCTTCGGATTATCGTTGTGCGGCGTAGCGAGTGCTACGCCTCCGCCGAAATCCTCGTCCAATACGGACCTGACATCAAAATCGTTCGCCATTAGGAAAGGCAATAAAATCGGAGGGATCGCTTAGCGTGTACCCTTCTAAGGAGACATATTATGTCAGATAAGATACGAAAAATTGAAGGTATAACAAAGGAATCGACAGAGGCCTTGATCGCCGAGACCCTGTCGGTTTATCCCGAAAAAGCCAGAAAGAAACGCGCGCCGCATCTTGGCGCCAACGACCAGGGGTCCGGCACCGCCTGCGTCAAGTCCAACAAGAAAACCGTTCCCGGTGTCATGAGTGCCCGCGGCTGCGCCTATGCAGGAGCCAAGGGGGTCGTCTGGGGCCCGATCCGCGATATGGTCCACGTATCCCACGGCCCGGTCGGCTGCGGCTGGTACTCCTGGGGCACCCGGCGCAACATGATGACAGGTATCACCGGCGTCACCAGTTTCCCGATGCAGTTCACCTCGGATTTCCAGGAAAAGGACATCGTCTACGGCGGCGACAAGAAGCTGAAGACCTTGCTGGAAGAGGCACATGATCTGTTCCCGCTGGCCAAGGGTATCTCGGTTCTCTCCGAATGCCCGGTCGGTCTGATCGGCGACGATATCAACTCGGTGGCCAAGACCTCCGCCAAGGAGCTGGACATCCCGATCATCCCGTGCAACTGCGAGGGTTTCCGCGGCGTATCGCAGTCGCTCGGCCACCACATCTCCAACGACACGATCCGTGACTACATCATCGGCACCCGCGAATATGCCGAACCGGAAAGTCCCTATGACATCGCCCTGATCGGCGAATACAACATCGGCGGCGACGCCTGGTCAACCAAACCGCTGCTTGAAGAATGCGGCCTCAACGTCAAGTCTGTCTGGACCGGCGACGGCGAACTGGACAAGATCGCCGCTACCCACCAGGTCAAGCTTAACGTCATCCACTGCTACCGTTCCATGAACTACATGTGCAAGGTCATGGAAGAGAAGTACGGCATCCCCTGGATCGAGCTCAATTTCTTCGGGCCGACCAAGATCAGGGAGAGCCTGCGCAAACTCGCCGAGCTGTTCGACGACAACATCAAGGCCAAGGTTGAAGCCGTGATCGCCAAATATGATCCGATCATGCAGGCGATCGTCGAAGAATACAAGCCGCGCCTGGACGGCAAGAAGGTCATGCTGCTGGTGGGCGGCCTCCGTCCGCGCCACACCATCGGCGCCTATGAAGACCTGGGCATGGACTGCGTCGGTTCCGGGTACGAATTCGCCCACAACGATGACTACGACCGCACCGCACCGGAAATGCCCGATGCCACCGTGGTCTACGACGACCCGTCCGAATACGAGTTCGAGAAGTTTGCCGACGCCCTGAAGCCTGATCTGATCGGCTCCGGCATCAAGGAAAAGTACGTATTCCAGAAGATGGGTATCCCGTTCCGACAGATGCACAGCTGGGACTACTCCGGCCCCTACCACGGCTACAAGGGTTTCGAGGTATTTGCCCGCGACGTGGATATGGCAATCAACAGCCCGACCTGGAAACTTGTGAAGGCGCCGTACTAAGTAATTCCCTCTCCCTGAGGACCCAAAGGGCCTAAAGGAGAGGGCTAGGGTGAGGGGGAACGGTTGAAATCATGGCACTGTTTCCCCCTCATCCGGCCTTCGGCCACCTTCTCCCTCAGGGAGAAGGAAATAATGAAATCAGGCTAAATTCCCGTTCCGTGGACAGATGAGTTCCGGACGGCTAAAGGAGTAAATCATGTCAAACCTACTAAACCTCGAAGTCAAAAAAATAGTCGAGACCCCGCCGGAAGAGGTGGAGCGGGTCCAGAGCTGGATCAATACGGAAGAATATAAGGAAAAGAACTTTGCCCGCCAGGCGCTGGTGATCAACCCGGTCCATGCCTGTCAGCCGCTGGGGGCACAGCTGGCCGCCCACGGTTTCGAAGGGACACTGCCCTTCGTGCATGGTTCCCAGGGATGCGCTTCCTACTACCGCTCCACCCTGAACCGCCATTTCCGCGAGCCTGCTCCGGCGGTATCCGACTCCATGACCGAAGACGGCGCGGTGTTCGGCGGCCAGAACAACCTTCACGAAGGACTGGAGAACGCCAACGCCATTTACAAGCCGAAGATGATCGCGGTCTTCACCTCCTGCATGCCGGAGGTAATCGGCGACGACCTGACCGCCTTCATCAAGAACGCCAAGCAGAAAAATTGCGTGCCCAAGGATATGCCGGTTCCTTTCGCCAATACCCCCAGCTTCAATGGCACCCATATCCATGGCTACGACTCCATGCTGGTGTCGATTCTGCAGACACTGACAGAAGGGAAACAGATCGAGGGGCGCTGCACCGGCAAGTTGAACCTGATCGCCGGCTGCGATTTCAATACCGGCGACTACCGCGAGTACAAGCGCATCCTGGAAGCGTTCGGCATTCCGTACACGTTTCTGGCAGATCTCTCCGACAGCTTCGATTCGCCCTGCGACGGCAGCTATCATATCTACGCCGGGGGGACCAAGCTGGAGGACGCCGCCGATTCCATCAACGGCAAGGCGACCATCGCCATCGGCCCGTACGCCACCCCCAAGACCTACGGCTGGATCAAGGACAACTACTCCGGCAAACACGCCACCATGCCGATGCCGATGGGTATCGAGAAGACCGACGCCTTCATCATGAAAGTGGCCGAGCTGTTCGGCAAGGAAGTACCGGCATCGCTGAAGAACGAACGAGGCCGCGCCGTCGATGCCATCACCGATTCGCATCAGTACATTCACGGCAAGAAGTTTGCCGTCTACGGCGATCCGGATTACCTGATGGGGTATGTCTCCTTCCTGCTGGAGATGGGTGCCCGCCCGTACCACATCATCTGCAGCCGCGGCAGCAAGAAGGTCGAGAAGGAACTGCAGGCTCTGCTGGACGGCTCGATGTACGGCAAGGATTGCAAGATTTACATGAACAAGGACCTCTGGCATCTGCGGAGCCTGCTGATGACCGATCCGGTCGATGCCGTCATCGGCGACAGCCACGGCAAATTTGCCACCCGTGACGCCAAGGTGCCGCTGTTCCGCTTCGGCTTCCCGGTCTTCGACCGCGTGAACAAGCATCGCTACCCGATCATCGGTTATCAGGGCGCCGTCAACATGCTGACCGAGATCTGCAACAAGTTCATCGATATCAAGGATGAGACGTGTGAAGACCAGTATTTTGAGTTGATGCGGTAGATTTCGATACAATCAGGAATGCTTGTCAAACGGGCGGCCACATATGGTCGCCCGTTTTGTTTTTAAAGGAAGGAATCATTCCATGGCCACCGGGTCTTTCATCACCCAAAGCGTGGGAATCCCGTCTCTGCGTGTGTACTGGGAAACATATCGACCAACAAAACCCTAAAACCAAGGGCAGGGATTCAATTTGGCTATTGACTGCTGACAGACATATCAGTTGATCGGTTGCTGACCTTTTTTGCACCACGTAATTAAAATTATTTATCGTAACTATTTTAATGTTGACAATTTATGAAATAGGAATAAGTTATTAACATGAATTAAATCAAACGGAGGTGGCATGTGAGAATTAAAATATTATTGGCAGGGCTTCTGTTGATTGTATCAACAACATCGGCTTTAGCTGCAGGCCCTTACATCGGGGCTGCAGGTGGTATTAGTATTACGCATGACGGTGACACCACTGTAACGGGTGTTGGTACGGTTGACACAGAATATGACACGGGCTTTGGTTTTAATCTTAGCGCTGGCTATAGTTTTGATCCCGTTAGATTAGAATTTGAGTTTGGGTATAAGAATGCCGACATGGACAAAATTTCTGGTCCTGGCGGAAGTATTCCTGTGCCAGATACCGAAATAACGGTAATGAGTTACATGGTTAATGCATTATATGACTTTAAAACTGGCTCTCAATTCACACCATATATTGGCGCTGGATTAGGCCTTATGAATGGCGAGCTAAAATCAGAAGGGGAAAAAGAGGATGACACTGTATTTGGCTACCAAGTAATTCTTGGTGCTGCTTACAATGTGAATCAGAACTTGGCATTTGACCTTTCTTATCGTTTGCAAAGTGCACCTTCAGATTTTGAAAATAGTGGCGTAAGCATTGAATACACAAGCAGCAATATCATGGCTGGACTGCGCTATAACTTCTAGCCCATAATTCGTTATTGGTCTTATTAAAAAGGGTGCCGCAGTTAGTGGCACCCTTTTTTTAATGGTTCGTCACAGTAGGTAAGGCGTGATTTTGTTCTTTAACAATTGAAAAGCATGAGTTCCATCAGGTAGTTATGGAAGCGCGACCAACCATTCTATCTG
>JBAQPK010000631.1:0-2288 GCA_049305715.1 Desulfuromonadaceae bacterium
GGGGTGTCGGGGGGGGGCTGTGGCGTGCTCCTCATGCCATCTTGATTTTTGCCCTTCTCAAACGATTATTCAGGGCCTGACGTGTAATTCCGAGCATTCTGGCGGCAATGCCCTGGTTGTTTTTTGCACATTCAAGTGCTTTTTCAATAATGACAGTCTCGGCATTTTTGAGCGTCGGTAGAGACTGAAATGTAATGCAGTTGCTTTGCCGGCTGGGTACTGCACCTCCCGACTCAAATAATGTCTGTGCCGGCTCCCGCTCGCGCGCAATAATTTTTTTCAGAAGCGATGCGGAAAGCCTGGAAGTCATGGTCCTGCTGACAAAATCATGTACGATCGACTGAAGTTCCCTGACATTGCCTGGAAATTCATACGTGACAAGAAAATCGATCAGTTCTTTACGGTAGGACATTCTGCCCTTTCCCATGGCATGTACAGACTGTCTGATGAAATGATTGAAAAGAAGCGGGATATCGCCGGTCCGGTTGCGAAGCGGGGGAATCTCCACTTGATGGGTGCAGAGACGGTAATAAAGATCTTTGCGAAATTTTCCGGTGCTCATGCAGTGCCATAGATTTTTATTGGTTGCCACGACCAGCCGGGCACTGCTTCTGAGCGGAATATCAGAGCCGAGCTGGTAGTATTCATTCTCCTGAAGAAGGCGGAGCAGTTTGATTTGTGAAAGCTCGTTCAGGTCTCCGATCTCATCAAGAAAGATTGTCCCGTTTGCCGCCTTCATGATAAGTCCGTCGCGATCATTGAGTGCACCGGTAAAGGAACCGCGACGGTGTCCGAAAAGGGTGTCAGAAAACATCTGGTCGTCCAACCCGGCGATGTTGATACTGACATAGTCTCCCTTCAGTCCGCTCAGCGTATGTACAGCCTTCGCCACCAGTTCCTTGCCAACCCCGGTCTCTCCGGAAACAAGCACCGCCTGCCCGGATTTTGCCACCACCTCGACATAACTCAAGAGAGCCAGCATTTCCCTGTCCTGAGTAATTATGGAAGGGATATGCGAGGCCGTGGAGTTGATCTCCTCATCGGTTGCCTTGTCCAGAAGCATGATGCCTTCATTAAGACCGCGCAGTTCAAGTGCCCTCTTCACGCCTGAAATGAATCGATTGATGGAAAGCGGCTTGGTAATATAATCGATAGCCCCCGATTTCATACAGTCAATGGCGGTTTCGATTCGATTTTCGGCGGTAACAACAATCACCGGGACATATGGCTTCAACTCCGAAAACTGCTCCAGTAAATCTCTGCCGTGAAATGTTGGCATGTTCAGATCCAGGACGACCAGGGCAGCCTCATCACTCTTGAAATATTCCAGTGCACTCAGTCCGTCGTTAAACGTTATCACTTTCCGGAACCCTTCGCGACAAAGGAGCGATTTGAGCAGCGACAAGGCGGTCACCTCATCATCCACAAGCATTATAGGGTAGGAGCTGAAATCCTGGTGATTCATGTCATGACTCCATATACGGATGCGGCTGTCACCGAAATTCATAATGAACAGAAGCAGCAAAAAAAGTTTAGCCGACTTCCGGCATTAATCAAGGCGACTCAAACTAAATTGCAACAATTGTTGCAACGCATGATAAGTGTTGCTTTTGATCAGATCTCCTCATTACCGGCTTTGCACCCTGATCAGTACAATACTCCTGCAACATTTTTTGCACACCTCTCCCTGCTGATCCCGTATCATGCTGATATTACATGTAATATATCTTATAGGATTTGGCACGGGCGATGCTTGCCGGTTAGTGGCGCAGTCTGCTCAAAGCCATAATTGCATATAAGGATTTTGAAAACATTCACACGAATATGAAAGGAGGCTTTTCCATGAAAAAACAGCTAATGTCATTCTGCCTGATACTGACAGTTGTGGTGAGCGGCAATGCCCTTGCAGTCGGGACTGAAAAGTCGCTGGAATTCAAAGGAAGCCCGAGGGGCACCGTAACCTTTGATGGTACATCGCACAAGAATGCCGGGTTAACCTGCTCTGACTGTCATAATCCGGAAATGTTCCCCAAGATGAAGCAAGGTACCGTCAAGATAACAATGAACGACCTGTATGCCGGCAAATTCTGCGGAAAATGCCATGACGGGAAAAAAGCCTTCCTGATAAAGGAAAACTGTACCCGCTGCCATCATGAACCGGGAGTTAAATAGCTTCAGTCCCTACATTTGCGCAGAACCGGAACGGCACACAATCAGGAAAAAACCAGGGAACCCATGCCGCCGGCAGCGATTGTCACGGCTGTCATATTAAATGCCGGAGTCCGGGC
>JBAQPK010000632.1:0-3508 GCA_049305715.1 Desulfuromonadaceae bacterium
CATTCAATGCATAATGGCTCTACCCACCTCTTTGGCCGCTCCACCGCCCTGCTCCGGCAGCGGCACAACCCGGCCACCCTCCCCTGGCCAAGGGCAGTGATGAAGATCATTGTTCATGGCCGACGGCATCAACCTTCCAGTCTTTTCAGAAAATCCGACACCATGGTCACATCCTTCATCTCACGGAATTCCCGGTAGCCATCAATACCGTCGGGGTCAAGCCCGCGATAGAAGCGGGGTCTGGCGGTTTTCAATCCAGACAGGACTTTGGCGGTGGCATAATCCGGCTCACTTAGTTTATCGGCCCTGAGCTTCAGACCGATTACCAGGCTGAACCCCAGCTGGAACAATCTTTTCAGATGTTCGCCGATAATGATTTCCACACCCTTTGTTTCATCCCCTTCGCTCAGGTATTCCAAGGCAATGTTCAAATAACCGTAAACCCGCTCCACTACAGATTTCATCTGATCCATATCGGCAAGATGAGCTTCATCGGCCACCAGTGCGGTATTAATCAGATAATTCAGCTCCATGCGAAACAGATCGGAGTCCGCCCGGAGAATAACCCTCTCCAGGAACGTCCTGCCGGTCAAAAACGGCTCGGGGAGTGTCGTTGCTTCAACCGCCTGCAAGAGGGCCTTGTTGCTACCGGGTATAAACGTTGCCGGGTTGACACGGGAGTAAATCTCAAGCGCCTCGTCATGGGGAGGAAAGCCGAGATCGGCAAGGCGTCCCGATTTCAGGTGATAGCACTCCTCCTCTGATTCAATATCAATTTCTCCGCTCACACTTTCCATGAGCGACACGTACAGGGGATTATCCAGGCGGCAGACCAGTTCCAGGAAAGAACCGATGATCGTGGCATGTTTCGGGTTCTTGAATTTTATCAGGAACACATCATCAAAGGTATGGTCCCAATCTGTCTGACGTTCTTCATCAGTGTTGATTTCGCCAATGCCACCCGCGACAATAAGCTCTCTACCCAGAAAAAGGGAGAGGAGATTGAAATCGAGATGGGGAAGCAATTCCAGAAAATGCTCTTCACCCCCCAGCATAATGTACCCCAGATATTCGACAGCCTTATCTTCCGAAAACGACCAGCCTCTCCAGAGTTCCATATCCAGGATAAAGACGCACTGCTCCGGACTTGCCAGTGCCAGCAATTCCATGGCGTCAGGAGCGCCGTTTTCCTTGAAAAGCCAATACAGCTCATGAGGCTGCATGGCCCGGGCAAGTTTTGTGCCGTCCGGATCTCCCAGGATCAGGGCCATCTTCTCCGTGAGGAGTACCCGGTCAAGATAGCTGCGTTTGTCGGCAAAAGGAAGGGTGCGGAACTCTTCTTCACCAACTCTTACGTTCGTTACGGCTGCTCTGCGTGCATCTTTTCCGGTAACGCTTATTTTCGGCATATATGCTCCTTGTCAAACGGGATCAGCCTGGTTATTAAAATGCTTATTGAGAATGCTCCCTGATGACTATAAGGCGTCAGTCGACTAATAGATACCCATTCTGACACATATTATTTCATATTTATAGCAAGTTAGCTTGGCCCAACCCCGGGACACTTTTCGAAGTTAAGCGGCGCAAAGCATTTCAGCGGGTCCGGTGGAAGATATTTTGTCAAATGTAGCGATCTGATTCTATGTTCCCCCCATCTGAGGGGATTCTGCTATACTTTATAGAGAGGAACCAAGTCAATTTTAACCAAAAAGAATGGAGGATGTCATGGCTTGTAATATCGAACAACACAAAATGCATATGTGTGCACTCAAGGCAGAGAATAACGATGGGTGCATCAAAAGCCTCAGTGACAAGCCGACCGTTGAATGCGGCAACTGCGGTGCTAAAGCCAATAGTCCCGATAACGTCTGTGTCCCCCGGCAACTGCCTTGACAAATCCGGGACCATAAAGGCTGCACATTGGGGTCACACATTGGGGGTCACGTCTACAAAATTCAGAATTGAATCCAGTGGTGGTCCTGCCAGACGATGGCATGGTGGATCGGCTTGCCGGTCGCGCGGTCCCAGACGACCGTCGTTTCCCGCTGGTTGGTGATACCGATGGCGGCAATATCGGCGGCAGTCACACCGGCCCGGGCAATCGCCTCCACCACCACACCGAGCTGGGAGGCCCAGATCTCCTCGGCGTCGTGCTCCACCAGGCCGGGCGCGGGAAAGATCTGGCGGAATTCCTTCTGGGCAAGGCTGCGGACTGTGCCGTCATGGTCAAACACCAGGGCGCGGGAACTGGTTGTTCCCTGGTCAAGGGCAAGGATGAAGCTCATCGTTCATGGCCTCCGGCGGGTTATGGCTAAATCAAGGCTGAATCATATAGTTGACTGAAGGACTCCATTCGGCTTTCGCCGCCGGCGGCGTCTCTTCTTCTTCCGCGGCGCCTCGATTTCCTTGGTGTGTTCGGACTGCGGCACCGGCTCCTGCTGTGCTGTCTGGGCCAGCCACCATTCGAGCTGCCTGGCAACATCCTTCTTGCCGGCGCGAGTGATCCGGCAGTATTCGATGATGTCGTTGAAATCCCTACGGGCGATGAACGCTTGCGGCCGGCGACCGGGGATCTGCTTCAGGCGCATCTGCTGGGCAATGATGTCGCGGAGCGCGAGCCCGACTCGGTTCGTGATCTGAACGAACGGGCAGACTTCTCCCAGGAACTCCGCTGTCGCGGCATCGACACTCTGCTGCCACGGCGCACCCTTGGAGCGGAAGTTCTGCGCCTTCTCATCGAGGTACTCGCCGAAAAGAAGTGCTAGGAGGAGCGGCGAAGAGATCTTGTCCCCCCGCTGGACACGGGAATCGACGCAGGTGAGCATCTCGCCGAAACGGGTGTGGGGGAAGCCTTCGCTTTCGGCGTCGAGCCAGGCAGAGAAAGCCGGGAAAAGCGCCGCGAAGAGACCGGTCTGGCGGAGGAGGTCGCAGCACTTCGCCCCTTCTCCCGAGAGCAGTATTTTGAGCATCTCTTCATAGAGGCGCGGCGGCGAGGCCCTGACGATGGTGTCGGCGGCGGCGACCAGTGCCTTCCGGGTCTCTTCTGCCATCGTGAAGCCAAGCTGGGCGGCAAACCGCACCGCCCGCAGCATCCGCACCGGATCTTCCTGAAAACGGACCGCCGGATCGCCGATGGTGCGGATGATGCCGGCGCCCAGGTCGGCAAGACCGCCGACGTAGTCGATGATCGAGAAATCGGCGATATCGTAGGCAAGCGCGTTGACGGTAAAGTCGCGGCGCAGGGCGTCTTCTTCGGGGGTGCCAAAGACGTTGTCCCGCAGGATCATGCCCTCGTCATCCTTCAGAGTGTGCGGGTGCCGCTGCCGCTGTTCCCCTCTGCGCGTCTCCACCGCCTCGGGTTGCGGCTCATCAGGCGCCTGGGAACGGAAGGTCGCCACCTCGATCAGCTCATCCTTGAAGTGAATGTGTGCGAGGCGGAAGCGTCGCCCGATCAGGCGGCAGCTGCGGAACATCCGCTTCACCTCTCCGGGGGTAGCGTTGGTCACGA
>JBAQPK010000633.1:0-2542 GCA_049305715.1 Desulfuromonadaceae bacterium
ACAGACTGCCGAAGCCGCCCGACTGAAAGCCGAACAGGAGCGGTCAGCAAAGCTGAAAGCCGAACGAGAACAGCGGGCAGCGACCCAGTTGCAGCAGGAAAAACTCACCCGTGCGCGGGCCGAGCGCGTCAGAATTGCCGCCGAAAAGGCGGAGCGGGAACGGCTGGCGGCTGCAGAGACCAGTCAGAGGGCCGAGCAGGAACGGCTGGCCGCTGAACGTGTGCGGCTAGAGAAACTCGCCCGTGCCCGGGAGCAGGCAGTTGAAAAGGCGGAGCGGGAACGCAAGGTTGCAGAGATTAGACGCAGGAATGTCGAACAGGATCGGCTGCTGAAGGAAAAGACCGAACAGGAGCGCCTGGCTGCTGAGCATTTACGGCAGGATATGCGTGTCCGTGAGCTGGAGCGTCTGGCTGCTGAAAAGGCAGTGCGGGAGCGTCAGGCCGCCGAGGCACAGCGCAGGAGCGCCGAGCAGGAACTGCTGGCAACTGAGCGGGCGCGGCTGGTCACACTGGCCCGCGCCCAGGCCGCGCAGATAACCGCTGAAGTTGCGCCGAAAGAGACGCCCAAGCCCGGCAGGCCGGCCGAAAAACCGCCTGAAACCAGAGGGATAGTCATTCCGTCAATCCACGGCGATCTGAAACTGATCATTGCGGAAAGCAATGACATACACCTGACCGTCCTGTTCCGGGAATATCCGAAATCTCGCCGGAACAGGGGACTGTCACGCAGCGAGGCCAGACGTGAGCAAAAGATCACACCCGTCGTCGTCAAGACAAGGGAAAAGACCCGTGAAGCGGTCATCGAGAAGGCGCGGGAGGGTATCTACATCTTCACTGCAGAGCCTGATGGCGTCCCTTCGGCAACTGCAACCTTCACCCTGAAGAGTTACGAGCAAAGCCAGCGGGCAAAAACGCGCTCAATCGGCGCTAAAACCATCGCAGGCAAGACGATCGTAGCCAGGATTCTGATGCCGGACGCAATCCTCTGGGACGATGAATCCGCCTTTACCGGCAGCATGGAGGATTCCGGGGGGGTGACAAAATTCAATTCCGAAACCGAGCTGATTTGGAAAGAATATCGCGATTAAGCGTTTGAGGAGACATTCAATGATTCCAGAGATTTCCATCATCATTGCCGCATATAATGAAGAAGCCCGTCTCCCCGCCTCACTGAAGAAAATCCATGGGTATCTGGCTGCGAGAAATCTTGTCGCCGAAATCATCGTTGTCGATGACGGCAGCAGTGACGGCACAGCACCGGCCACTCGGGCGCTTGCGAACAGCATCCCCAGCCTCAGACTGATCAGGTATGCCAAGAACAGGGGCAAAGGCTATGCCCTGCGCACCGGAGTGCTGGACTCACAGGGGCAACTGGTCCTGCTTTCGGATGCCGACCTTTCCACCCCCATCGAAGAACTCGATTCTCTCATGAAGTTCATTGTCGAAGATTCGTTCCATGTGGCGATCGGTTCACGGGCGCTCGCCCTGAGCAGGATAGAGGAATCACAGCCCTGGTGGCGACAGGGAATGGGCAAGATTTTCAACCGCATCGTCAAGCTGCTGGTGATTGATGATTTCAGCGACACCCAGTGCGGCTTCAAACTCTTTACCGGGGATGCCGCCCGACGCCTCTTCAGTGAAGCACGCATCGACCGGTTCGCCTATGATGTTGAAATTCTTGCCTTGGCAAAAAAAACCGGCTATCGCATTGCCGAAGTTCCGATCACATGGATAAATTCTCCCGGTTCGAAGGTAGATCCCGTGAAGGACTCATTGCAGATGCTCAAGGATCTCTGCAAAATTCGTTGGAGCGTCGGTGCAGAAAAAAAGTCCCGCCCGCTTGGATGTTCACAAAGTCGCATCCACCCCGAAAATGGGGCATAAGCGACAGTCGGAACCATTACAGGCGTGTGCAATCCCGTGTTTCAATTTAGCCGATATTGTGCAACCTTGAATATGCGCCGGCTTCGATGTTGGCAGTGCCAGCCTCCAGTTGCAGTGCAACGAGATTGTCTTTCAGATGTGAACATTATAGACGCATATGGACAAACAAAAAGAAAAAGCCCCTGAATTTCAGAGGCTTTTATCTCGTTTTGGACTACCGTGGATGCTTTTTTGGTGGGCGGCACGGGATTCGAACCCGCGACCCCAGGCTTCGGAGGCCTGTACTCTATCCAGCTGAGCTAACCGCCCGTATGACTAACAACAAGAATCTTTAGTCGAAGATTGTTACACTATTTACCCCACCAACTCAAGTCAAAAATATGTCTTTTTACTGTTTGCTCTGGTATGATGCCAAACAAGGGGGGTGCCATGAAGCGAACAGCACTGCTGATACTCTGTATAATGCTTATGCCTGTGACGGTCTCGGCTGCCAACTTTTCCTTCAAACACCTGCGCGGCGGCGTGTACGCGGCGATTGCAACTCCGGGGGGGAAGGCCGCAAGTAATTCGTTGATTGTTGTCACCAGCTATCAAGTAATTGTTGCGGGCGCTCATTTTGTGCCGGAAACGATCAAGGAGTTGCTTGATTTTGTCAAGAC
>JBAQPK010000634.1:0-1963 GCA_049305715.1 Desulfuromonadaceae bacterium
CGGGAAAGAAGGTCCCGAGGTAGTGTGCTGATGCTACCACTTCCTGGACAAAAGGTACTCTGAATGCCTCGGCCACACCCATTCCTGCAGAACCGGTGAGCGCCAGATCCAGTTCCACATCACCGAGTTCCCGGAGGGCCTCCCGGAAAATGCTCCGGGTTGTCTCCATGGTTTTGCCTTGATGACGACAGTAACGGGAAAAAACCAGTCCACCTCCTTCGTTAATGATGACTGCTTTGACCGTTGTGGAGCCGATATCGATTCCGGCATAAAATAAATTTATTCTCTTTCGCATCATATAAGTTTCTCTTCCGCCGTCGGACCTGCACACCCGTCAGCTGTATTTCCCGGTTTGTCCTGTCTGTCCAAGGGCAGATAATCTCTAATCGTACAATAGGTGTCCACAATGGAAACAATTAACGACTCTGGATATCGTGGAGGCACAAGGGTTAGCGGCCACATGTGCTTTTTAATGATGTCTTCTTCTATTTGAGAGAGGCGCGTTATCCGGCGGGCATTGTTCAGGGCAATGGTATGATGCCTGAATCCGTGCAGCCGCGGCCCTTCACGCAGCCAGTCGTAAAAGAAGAGGTCATGTAGCAGCGCACCCCGGATGATCGCATCACCATCCAGGGAAAGTCGCCGACCCAGGAGAAAGCTCAGGGAGGCGACCTCCTTAACATGATCCAGCCTCGTTTTTCTGCGGTGATGGGGATATTGGGACAGTCTCGCCACATCCGGGAGTGCAAGAACCGGCGTTGCCGTCTTCCTGAATTCCGCGTCAGCCAGGGCACTCTCTTCCTGCGTCATGCGGAAAATAGTCCGGACTGCGGTCGCCAGTAAATCCACTAGCATGAAGGAAAGCACAACCCCGGCGAAGGCGTTTTTTACAACGGGGACGAACTGCCCGAGAAGAACACGATATGGCGGTACTACCAGATATTCAAAGGCAAAGGCCAGCGCTATCCAGTACAGTGAAAACTTGAGACAGATATGCCCCTTATAATGGAAGCGCTGGTCTGAATAGTCCCAGAGATGGGCGTGGAAAAGACGCTGGGCGATTACCCCAGAAAGCAGTTCGAGTCCAGTTGTGGCCGCAAAATAGACCAGAGTCTTGACGGCAAACCCGGCGGCTGCCGCCTGCAGCAGGGCCGTCGCCCCCATGAGAATCACGGCGCCCGTGCCGTAAAGAATAAGATACGGGCCCTTCAAGAGGCCGGGGTTTACAAATCGTCCGGCACGAGATGAACGATAGGCAACCTCCAGTAACCACCCGAGAATTGCGAAACACGAAAAGGAAAAAACCAGGTCCAACATAGCCATCTTCATCTCCAGGTGTCCTTACCCGCGCCAGTAAACGCCGCCAGCTGTTCCCGCGCACACTCGTAGCCGATTGCGATGATTTCCTCACTACGATCGAATTCCATGAAACGAACCGCCCCCAACGGAGGTTGGATGAGTATTTCCGGTTTTTCTTGCTGTAGGCTAGCCTGTGTGATGCGCGCCTGCATGATGTAAATCGAGGCCAGTAGTACGTCGAATATCCCCGGCAGTGGCTCCTTGTGCAGCCACGCACTGAACTGTGACAGGATCGGACTTTCTATCGATTGCAAGCTTTCCAGCATGCGCGTCACTGCATTGGCATAGAGTTTACCGTTTGCAAGGGAATTGGGAGGAGACAACCTTCTAGCCACGATGTCGTGGTTGAGATCCACGGCGATGACAAGATCTGCACCCATGGCGCGTACCGTACTCACCGGCACCGGGTTGACCAGCCCTCCATCGACTAGAATCCGACCGTTGCTGCGCACCGAGGTGAAAATGCCTGGTACCGCGATGCTGGCACGCACCGCCTCGATCAGGTCACCAGTCCTGATCACCACTTCTTCGCCGTTCATGATGTCGGTGGCAACTGCGCTGAAAGGAATAGACAAGTCCTCGATGCTTGCGCTGGGGACATGGG
>JBAQPK010000635.1:0-20045 GCA_049305715.1 Desulfuromonadaceae bacterium
CCGGTGTTCTTCGCCATGACCTGTTCAAGCGGCCATTTTTCAGCGAGGGCGCTCTTCTCCACCTGTTCGCGCAGATCGAACGCCTCCTGATAGCGACCCTGGAACCAGGCGTTGTTGGCCTGCTCCAGCACGATCCGCATCTTCGTGCGCAGGTCCGATGCGCCGACTTTTACAAGGGCATCGGCGTAGAGCCTGTCCGCCGCAGGAAAGTTGCCGAGCAAACGCTGGCAGCGCCCCCGTTCGAGGAGCGTTTCTGCTTCCAGCGCAGCGTTGGCGGACCGGGCATATATTTCCCCGGCCCGGGCGTACTGCTGCTCGGCAACCGCATACTGGTTGAGGCGCAGGTCGTAGATCCTGCCAAGATTGCGGTACTGCTCGGCAACGGAGACATCATCGTTCAACGTCCGGCGCAGACCGGCCGCCTCCTCGAAAAAAGTGCGGGCCGCACTGAAATTGACCGCGTTTTCCATCACCACGCCGAAATCAGACAGCGCGGCGGCCTGTTCCCTGGCCATGCCAAGATCGGCAAAGATGCCGACCCCTTCCTTCAGCGAAACGGCTGCGTCGGCAAAGCGTTCGGCATTCCCCTGCAGCAGACCCAGGCGGAGCAGAGCATCGGCATGGTCGGCCGAATACGGCTTCTCCTTCGCAAGCCCCAAGACCAGCGCATCGGCATGGATGATGGCCCGGTCGGTAAATCCGGCGGCAAACGCGCTGTCGCGGGCAAAGCGGTGAAGCTGGGTGCTGTGCTTTGCCAGATCAGGATTTTCGGCGGTGATTGTCAGGGCATTTTCAAACAGGGAGAGCGCCTTCGGATATGAGCCGGCGTTGTGTGCCAGCACGCCCGCCTTGCCGTATTCGGTGAAACGGGTTTTTCCCAGCCTGGCGGCCTCGGCCGCATCCGGACCCCAGTCTCCGAACATGAGCCAGCCGGGCTGGAGCTTTCTGCCGGCATCACCGGCCGACTGGAACCCGTACGAGTCGACAAACGCCCTGGTTTTAACTGCCGCACCATCAACTACTGACCCTGCATCCGGCACACCGCCCGCCAGAAGGAGCGACGGCACCCCCTGCAGCGCTGAAAGATGCCCCAGGCTGTAGGCCTGCCTGAAACCGGCGCGCGGTGCGACGAGCAGAGAAAGGCTCTCCGCCGAGGCCAGCTCGGAAAACGGGTGGCGCTCCCCCTTCTCATCTTCCCACATCGGCAACGAATAACCGCTCCCCCCGGGGAGTGATGGCACTTCCGGCAGCAGGCCCGCCCTGGCAGGGAGCACGATGGTATGGGCATCCGGCAGCCGGTCGGTCATCACCGGCGGCACCAGTTTCGAAAACGGTGCGGCGACCGGCCACCAGCCGGCCGGATCGAGAACCTGGCGGCGGAACGGTTTGCGCGCGGACACCGACCGGACGAGGTGGGTGGCGCTGAGCCCCCAACTGAGCACCGGAGCGGAGCTGAATTGCGACGGCTCCTCGTAGGCGGCCAGGGTCGGTGGAACGGCGGCAAGCCGGGCGTCGAGCGTCGGACGGTCAACCGTTTCGGCGACTATTCCCGCTGTGCCGCCGATCGTAAAGAGAAGCCAGCGGCCGCCGTCAAGCAGGGTAAAACGGAGCAGCATCTTTCCGGGGAGGGTCTCCTGAACATCGATCAATTCGACCGGTTGCGGTGAAATCAGCATGCAGAGCCTTCCACCTTTCCCGGCGGCACACTCCTTGTTGAACACCGTCAGAACCGTGCTGAAGCGCTGCTGAACCCCTTTGAAGGCATCGTTCGGAGGCCCTGAAGCAGCGCCGGATTGTGACGCCGTGCTCAATGCGACCGATGCGGCCGCCAGACGGAGCGCACCTTCTCCTCCCTGGGCATAAAATGACGGGATACGCTCCAGTCTGGCTCCGAACAGGTCGTCAACGACCGCCTGCTCCTGCTGCAGCCGCAGCTGCAGATACTCCCTGTCGGCAGCGGGAGCCTTGGCAGCCGTATCGCGCAGCCGGTCGATCTCGGCCAGATGGGGCGCCCCGGCGCGGAAAAGACCGACCGTGGCCGGATCGTCAAGCCCGAGAGCCCCGCGCCCGAGCAGCTGGACCCGCTCGATCTCACTCAACCGTTCCAGCAGGGCAAACGCCTGTTCGGGGTTCCTGGCGGCGACTGTTTCCAGCTGGGGCGCAAAACGTTCCAGAAGTTCCCCGCGCAGCAGGTCATATTCCGTCAGCGGCAACAGCCCGAGCAGTCCGAGCGCATCGTCAAAGCGGCCAAGCGCAACAAGGGCACGCCATTCAAGCGAATAAGCAGATGCAAAACGTGCTTCGTTCAGAGCGGCGCTTCGGGCCGCCTCGGCACCGTCGGCCAGACCAAGGGCACCGAGCACCGCGCCCCGGTTCAGCTGGGCGGACGACCGCTGACGGCGCTGCTGGTGGAGTAGCTCCCGGTCGCTGCTGTCGGCAGGGATGAAGAGCGTCCGGTCCCACCGTTCCAGCGCCTTGTACAGCAACGCCTGACGGGCGCCGTCATCCGGCAGGGCCTGAGCCAGCCGTGCAAGGAGCGCTCCGGAATCGTTGAGATAACGGCCGTATACGAACGGCGGGAGAGCGGCACGGGAGGAGTCCGCCAGGCGGGCAACACGGGCTTCGGCGGCGAGAAAATCCCCGATGCCGGCCGGCTTCCCCTCTGAGGCCATCAGTTCCCCCCAGTTTACCAGATTGAGCATCGCGCTGATCGGATTCCCCCCCTCCAGGGAGAGGAGCGTCGAGCGCTGGAATCCGGCGGCGGCACTTTTCAGGTCACCCAGCGAATAATCAACATGGGCGGTGCGGTGCGCGAGGAGGGTAACCCCGTACAGATCGCCTGCGGCTACTTTCCTGTTATCGGACGGATACCGGTTCAGCTGGTTTTTCAGCAGAACGGAGGCGGCGGCCGGGTCACCCAATTCGGACTGGATCCGGGCCAGATAAATCTCGGCCAGCCGCACTTCCTGCTCGGCGGAGAAGCCGAAGGCGGCATCGGTTGAACCGACCTTGTCGAGCGTCACGTTTGCCGACAGCTCCACCAGGCCGCCGCTCCGTTTTGCCGGCGCCTTTGACCTGGGCGGGTTTGTGGCGATCAGCGTCAGCAGCCGGGTGAATCCGTCACGGCTCAGGCGCAGCAGCCGCTGCTGCTCCCGGCCGGAAGCGGCGTGCGCCTCCTTGTAGGTTGCAATGCTGGCGGAACGGCGGTTGGAGGCGAGGTTGCCGCTGTTCCCCAGCCCCTGGTTCAGCGTGAATGCGGCATCAAACTGCTCGCGTGCCGCTCCATAGCGGTCCGCTTCCAGGTACGCCAGCCCGAGCCGGTCGTGGATCTCCGCGGCCGTTTCCACCAGGCGCGGCACCGCATCCAGCTCTTTTTCCACAGCGGCCGCCATGCCGTTCAGTTCGGCGGCACTTTTGGCGACATCCTTGTTCCAGGAGGGGGCGGAGGAGAGGAGAGCCCGCTGCCGCTGCAGCAAAGAGCGCATTGTTTTGTCGAAACTGTCCCAGCTGCTTGAGGGGGGCGCCTCCGGAGGGGCCGATCCCAACCGTTCAAGCTCGGCGGTAATCGACTGCTGTTCGCTCAGCGCTGCTTCAGCGGACGCGGTGCGCCCCGTTCCGGAAAAGAGCCGCTCCACGGTCCGCCGCGACAGGCGGCCGAAGTGATCGAGCGGACGGGACGGGTTCAGGCGGGCCTCCGTCAGCTGGAGCGCCCGAAGATATCCGACGATTGGCGCTTCTTTCTCATGCATCTGAAATGCGACCGCGGCATAGCGCTGCTGAAAGATCAGTTCGGTATCGGGGTTGTCGAACGGGATCTTTGAACCAAGCCGCTGGCTGTAGAACTTCCAGGCGGTCGCCTTGCTGCCGAGCAAAAACGCGATGTTGCCGATATTCAGGTCAAGATTGGCGCGGTTTTCCGGCTGTTCCAGCGGATTGTTGAGCAGCCAGGCACGGCGGTAATGGGCAAGCGCCCGCTCCAGCCCTCCCCGTTCGCCATGCACCGTCTCAGCGATCTCGGCAAGATACCCCCTGGTCTGGGGTGGGTACTCCGATGACGGCATCCGGTCCGCCGACCGGGAGATCAGCCGGTCCGCCTCCACCAGGCTCTCCTTTCCCGGCAGGTAGGTCAGCGTCAGCCCGGTCGCGTACAGCAGCACCGGATCATCGGGATAGGAGGCCAGCATTGTGCGGTACTGGGCCAGCAGTTCACCCGCCTGCCCCATGGCGGCAACCGACTTGATATAGCCGCGATGCGCTTCGACGCTCCGCCCGTCATAGCGGATCAGATCGAGAAAGGTCGAACGGGCGGCGGCGATCTCCCCGAGGCGGTACAGGCTTTCCCCCGCCGCGACGGTTTTGCGGATATAGGCGGCCCGGGCCAGCTGGTACAGAGGGGTATCCTCCGGCTGCTGGCTCATCTCCGTTTCATACAGCGCCTTGGCTTCACCGTAGCGCTCCTCGCGATACAGCACTTCCGCCAGGGAGAAGCGCGCCGCCGCGGTCGGAGTCAGAATGACGGGGAATTTTTCCAGAACCGTGCGGTAGGCATCCTTGGCCTTGGCCCACTCATTGGCCCGATACGCCACGTCACCCTGACGGTTCCAGGCCCCCATCGCCAGACGGGGGAGGATTGTCCGGTAGCGCTCCGCCAGCGCCGAAAGCGCACCCTGATCGGAGTGGTCGCGGGGGGAGACCTGATCAAGGACTGCGGTGATCGCCGCTTCGGCCCACTCTTCCTGATCATCGTACGTCGTTGCGACGTCAACCAGCGCGCTGATCGCCCCCGGACCCCCTTCGAGCTTTGCCAGCAGCACGGCGCGGCGCAGGGCGGCCTCGGCCTTGAGCGGGCGGGAGGCGTCCTTCAGCCGGGCCGCCTGTTCAGCCAGTCCGACAGCGGTCAGCTGATCGGCGGCGCCTCCGCCGAAATCGGCCAGAAGCCGGGCCGTATCAATCAGATAACGGGCTTTAGCGTCGTCGCCCTTCCCCTCCGCCGCGGCCTTCATGGCCTGTTCCGCACCTCGGATGATCTCCTGACGCCGCTGCTGCTGAACGACATCGCTGCAGCGCTGCGCACTCTGGACCCTGATCCGGGCGATTTCCGCCAAGGCCGCTTCCCGCGGGAAACTGCTGTAGCGGCGCGCGACCGCCCCGTACTGTTCGCCGGCCCCGGAGGCTTCCCCCGCCTGTTCCATCAGACCGGCCAGCGCCAGGCCTGCCAGCGCCCCCTCCGGAGTCGGCGCCTCTTCGCGCGCCAGAACACGGGCGGAAGCCAGGCGGGCATGGGCCGGATCAGGCGGCTGGCGCTCCAGCAGTATGCGCGCCAGCGCCCACTGTTCGGCAACGGTCGGGCGGTCAGGTATTTCGCCGGATGCGGGGAGGATCATCACCTGTCCGCCGCCGGCCATCCCGGCGACGAAGTAAAAGCGGTCTCCCGCCGGAAGCGGCGCCACCGCCATCAATGCGGCGGAGGTAAGGGGAGAGGCAAACGGAAAGCCGTCAGCGCCGACCCTTTTGAGCTGCAGCCGGTAGATCTGCCCCGGTTCCTGACCGGTCGCGGCGTTACCCCCGACGGCACTCTGGCGGGTAAAAAGGAGCGTATCCGGAGACTCCCAGGCCGGATAGAGGTCGCGTTCGGCACCGCTCGTCAGCTGCGTGAGCCCTCCCCCCTGCTCGTTCCACATCCAGAGATCACCGTTCGGATCGGATGTGCGCGACACGAACAGCCACCTGTTCCCGTCCGGCGAAGGGGCCGCAAATGCGGCATCGATTCCGATCGGCAGCTGTTCGCTCCGGTTATCCGCGAGGACAATCCGCACCAGTTCACGGGTCCCGGATCCCGGATGTTGCCGTTGATACACGACCGCCGATCCGTTGGCCGTAAACACCGGTGCGTCGTCGGCAGACTCCCGGCCGGTCAGGCGCCGGGGGACTGCATCTGATTTCGCAAGGTTAATCAGCCAGATGTCACCCTTTACATCATCCCCTGCATCAACAAACGCGACGAGCGTTCCGTCGGAATTGAGGGCCGGGGCAGCCAGGCGGACCGGGCTTGAATGGAGCAGTCGCGGCAGTTCCGGAACGGCGGCGAAGGAGTGAAGCCAGAGCTCATCCCCCTTGTCCCCCCGTTCAACGGTGACCATCCGCGTGCCGTCGGCGGCGCGGGCAACGTACAGGACCTGGCGTGAACTGAAGATGGCGGGCCGGGGAAGCAGCTCCGGACGGGAGCGGGGCGCCGACCGGGGCGCAGCCGGCGCCAGCAGATCATCGCCCAGCGGCAGCGCAATCGCTCCTGAAGAGCAGGTCAACAGGAGCAGCGCGAACAGGCCGGCCATGTGCGATCCCTGCCGCCGCTTCATAGCGTCTGCCACCGGCCGTCGGCATCCTGGACCCTGGAGCCGGGTGCGCTGTTCTGCCGGTTTATCCGGACAAACACCTTGCGGATAGCCGGAAGATCCTTGATCGTGAAGTTTTCATTGGTCTGCACCACCCGCATCATCAGGATCTCCCGGGACTGGTTGACCTCCTTCACCACCTGCTGGAATTCCGCCTCGCTGTAGTTTGCGGCAAACGACTTCAGCTCTGCTGAAGCGACCTTCGGGGTCTCGCGGGGAAAGGGGGTTAACAGCCCCTCCTGATTCTCCCCGACCCAGCCGAATCGCTTGAAGGTCTCGACATCATCGGCATGAAAGGCGATCGTTTCCATCGCCCGGGTGGCATCGACCTGCTCCGGGGTATGACGGGGGGGCGCATCAATCTTTCCTGTCGGAGAGACCCCCCGCACCGATGCGATCAGGAGCATATCCTCACTCAGGCTGTTGTAGGTGCCCAAGACCTGATTCTCGAGCGACGTCCGTTCACTGACGACATTGACATCGACCTTGGCGAGCGTACATCCCGAGAAAAAGAGCGCCAGAGCGATGGTCAACGAGATTTTCGATATGTTATTGTGCATACGTCCTCCGTTTCAAAGTCACTTCCCCTTTCGGCCCGACGGCCAGCGTGTCGGCCCGGACCAGATCGAGAATTCCCCGCAGCGCGGCGATCCCCTTCCTGTTCCTGGTCAGTTCCTGACGAAGCGGCAGCTCGGAAATGCGCAGGCGCTCAACCTTCGGCAGATCAACAGCCACCCCTTTTATTCGGGCCTCCCCTTCCATACTGAAGGCGCCGTCAACCGCAGTGGCCCGCAGCCCCTTGAGAGTGCCCAGCCGCAGCATTTTGCGCTGGGCGACCAGCTGTTCGTTCCGCTCGTACGGATCGAGACTGAAGAGCGCCCGTTCGATGGTATTGGCCCCGATCTTGCGGATATTCAGCGCAAGGCGGAGCTGCTCGAACAACTCGCGCTGTTCGGCTGTCAGCGGCGCTGACAGGCTCATTTCACCGGTAATTTCGGCATCCTGATCACCGCCCCGCTTTCCGGCATCTTTCGGCAGCAGATGGGTTATGTCAAGATTTGAAAACGAACTGGCCGCAGCGACGGAGGGAACTTCCGGCCGTAAATCGAACAGAGCGCGGGCGAGAATTGTCCCCCCGAGCAGATCCGCCTGAAAAAAGCTGAAGCCGGCCTTTTCCTGCGTAAAGAGCAGATCGCCCTCCAGCGCGGTGATCACCAGCGGCACGCCGGACGCTTTGGTCGTCACGCGCCGGATAGAGAACGAACGGGCCCCCTGAAGGTCACCGCGCAGGTCGTCATGGATCCGACCGACAATTTCCGCCGCGCCGGGATTCGCCGACACCACGGCATCCGGCCGGACAAGAGCCGTCGAAAGCGGTGTCCAGCTCTCCCCCTGTGACGCAGCCAGGGCATAGGACCGGTTGATAAGAATATCTGAGCGCATCCCCTCAACCTGGGTCCCGTTGACAAGCTGAACGCCGAAATCCCTCGTTTTAAGGGAGCAGCGCAGCGCAAGCTCACGGCCGGCAGTGAGATCGACCCGGACGCCGCTGCTGATGTTCCCGGCCAGATCAAAACCAGGGAGAAGCTGCTTCAGTTCCCGGGAAAACGCCCCCTCGACATTGGCAAACAGGGTGGCATCCAGGCGTTTGATCAGCGTCGCCGTGTTGAACGGCAGTTTTTCCTCCAGCAGCGCTTCGATGCGGCTCACGTTCAGCTCGGCTTCATGGGAAAAGGCCAGCGGATCGATCCGCAGCTCTTCATTCAGGCGAAACTCCCTCCAGCCGGAGAGTTCGCCGTTGAAGTTAAACGTGCCATGCTGGGCCGGGACCTTCCCGGCGGCTCCCGGAAGGCCGCTCAGGGCTGAAAAGAGCACCCCCCCCTCAAGGCGGACAGATTCCCCTTTTTTCGCGGAAACGACCCGCAGGTCCGGCCGACTGCGCAGACCCGAGATGGTGACGGTTCCTTTAGCCGAAGGAACCGTTGCAGAAATAGTATCAAGTTTCAGGCCTAAATCAAGCGAGTCAAACAGAGCCAGGGCTGCCCGGGCACTCCGCAGCGGATGCTTGTCCGCAGCGGGAACCTTGTCCGGCAGTGGTGCGGCCAGATTCCAGACAGCAGAGGCAACCCCGTCCGCTTTCAGACCGGCCGGCAGGAAGGGAGCGGCAAACGGCATGGCGCGGCGCAGGTCGAGTCTGGCAGATCCGCTGGTGGTTGCGCGCCGGGGTGAAACTCCAGAAAGGGCCGCCTCCGCGGCGAGCTGGAGAAAATCACCCGCCGAAATTTTGACGGCAGCGTGCTGCAATGTCGGCTTCGCACCTTTTGCCGCGGAGAGACGAAGATCGGTCGCGGTCATGGAGGCGGCAAGAGGGACCGGAACCGTTTTTTTACCGGATTGGATGGATTGAAACGAGGCGACGGAAACCGCACATTCCGGCACGGAGACCTCAAGTTCGCCGTTTTCGGCGGCCCTGGCCAGCAAACGGAGCTGTTCATGGGCTTTTTCAACGACCAGCTGCGTTCCGAGAGAAGCGCGGTCAAGGTCACTGGTTTGTGTCACAGACGCGGAAGCGGCAACCTTGCGCGGCGAAGTGCTCTTCAGGTTGAGATCGGTGACCGTCATCCCGAACGTTCCGCGCGCACCCTTCAGGGAAAGCGGCTTGGCGCCGGCCATAACGGAACTCCTGATGCTCCAGAGCAGGTTCGCCGTCACCGCAGTCGGCAGATTGGCGGTCAACGGACAGTCCATCTTTTCAAGGAGCAGTTCAACATCCTCTGCAACCAGCCCCCCACCTTTGAGCGCCAGCTTAACATGTGGCATTTTGACGCCGAAACCGGCGAGAGAAAGTTCGCCCTTGTTTTTTGGGCCCTTCAGATGAAGCTTCAGAGAGCGGAGAGAAAGGTCACCCGCAAGGTCCCTGACGGGCGTGTCGGGAGGGAGGAACGGTCCGGCCAGGGAAAGCGCCCGGGCAAGGTCAAGCTTCAGGGGGCCGAATGTTACATTCAGGGAGCGATCCGGAACAGAGGGACGAAGCACCGATGCGCTCCACGCGGCATCGAACAGACCCGGCATGGACAGCCTGCCGTCCGGGAAATCAACCCGCTGGCGGGTATGATCGGTGGCAATCCGCTGCCCCATCTTCAGGTCAAGCGGACCGACCCGTTTTGCCTTCAGCAAACCGCCGCTTGCGGCAAATCCGGCGCCGTCGATTGTCAGCGCGGCATGCAGGTCACGCTGCGCATCCGTTTTTGCCCGCAGCTCGAGATCGACTCCCCCTGTCAGCTTCGGAACCGTTGGGGATAAGAACGGCCCGGCAACCGCCAGTACGCCGGGGAGGTCCAGCTTCCAGCGGGCGGCAAAACCGTCAGCCCGGTCCAGACCGCCGGTGAGCGTGATTGTCGTGCCGGGTGCAGCCGCATCTACGGCAAATAGCGCGGAAGCAAGATGAATCCGCCGCGCTTTTGTTACCAGATCGCTCACCTTTGCATTGAGGCTGACGTTCCCCAGTTCGCGGCGGTCGACCGACACCCGGCCAACGATCTCCGCCGTGATCGGCTTGGCGGCCAACGACGGCATGGCAAGGCGGAACGAGAAATCCTTCAACTCCAGCTGTTTGCCCGGCGCCGGAGCCCGGTATGCGAGCTGCAGCGGCGCCACCTCAATCGCCACGCGCAGATCAACCGGCAGCGGGAAGTCGAGTTTCTGAATCCGTTGAATCGATTCAGCCAGCAGGGTGAGCGGATCTTTGATCGGTTTTGGAGGGGGTGGTTTTGGCGGACCGGGGGCTAATTCGGCCCGGACGTTCCGGATCCGGACCGCGAGGTCAACCCCGAAGCGTCCGTCGGTTCCGCGTCCGAGAGAAGGAGCGATAATGATCCGGCCGATATCGGTTTTAAGGAGCGGCGCGGGGCCGTCACCAAGTTTCAGGTCGGTGAGCGTCAGGCCGTCCTTCCAGGTCATGACAAGACTGGACCAGGTCACCTGGCGTTTCATCGAGGAGGAGAGCGACCTCTGAACCCGGCTCTGCACCCCATGGCTGCTGACAATGGACGGAAGTGCGGCCAGACAGACCAGAAGCAGCAGCAGAGAACCGGCAACCACAGCTGCGGCAATTTTGAAGGCACGCATGATATATGTTTTCCATTTGATGCTGCTCATTATCTCATTCCGAAAAAAACCTCTCGGGTAACGACAGTATCCGGCTAAAGTACTCCAACTTCATTCCGGGTTCAACGTCAATCATCATCCATCATGCGGTGTTTCGGCTTCTCCACATCCTCGAATTCACCCTTCTTGACCGCCCAGATGAATATCAGCCAGCACCCCGCTCCCAGGCAGAGCGACAGCACTATCAGAATTATCAGGCTTTCATCCATGGTGTTTGAACCTCATCAGGCGCAGCGAATTGAGAGAAACCAGCAGCGAGCTGGCGGTCATGGCAACGGCGGCATAGACAGGAGTCAGGAGCCCGGAGACCGCCAGCGGTATGCCGATAATATTATACACAAAAGCCCAGGCCAGGTTCTGCTTTATAATTTTCATGGCGTCCCGGCTGATGCGGTATGCTGTCGCAATCCGCGAAAGATCGTCTCCGGGAATGATCAGATCGGCGTTTTCAAGAGCGATGTCGCTTGACCCGGCCAGTGAGCAGCTGACCGTGGCGGCTGCCAGGGCCGGGGCGTCGTTGACGCCGTCACCGACCATCATAACCCGGCGCCCCGCCTGCTGAAGGGCGGTAACGCGCTCCAGCTTCTGATCCGGCGTCATGCCGCCAAAAGCAGATGTAACGCCGATTTCCGCGGCGATGCGGTCCACCGTTCCCTGGTGGTCGCCGCTGATCAGGGAAATATCGATCCGCTCTGCGGCAAGCCGGGAAACGACTCCCTCTGCCCCTTCCCGCAGCCGGTCGGAGAGCAGAACGCGCCCCGCCAGCCGTCCGTCTATCGCAATCAGAACGGCGGTTGCGGAGCTGTCATACTGCAGGTCAAACTTTGTTGAAACCCCCTGTTCCTGAAGGAACAGTTCGCTGCCGCAGAGCACCCGCTCCCCGCCCGGCAGCCCCCCTGAAATGCCCCGCCCCGGAATCGAGAGGAAATCACGGCACGCTTCAGGCCGATAGCCCTGTTCAGCCGCATGCAGGACGATAGCCCGGGCGATCGGATGAGACGCCTGTTCTTCGACGGTCGCCGCCGCCTGGAGGACGGTTGCCGCATCATACCCGGAGCAGGTTTCGAACCGGATGATGCCGGGGAGGCCACGGGTGATCGTGCCGGTTTTGTCGAACAGCGCACTGTCCACCGATGCCAGCCGTTCAATGACATCCCCGCCCCGCAGAATGATGCCGAGGGAGGCCGAGCGGCTGCAGGCTGCCAGCACCGCAGCCGGAACCGCCAGCCCCATCGCGCAGGGACAGGCGATCAGGATGACCGACAGCGCCGACATGATTGCCGCTCCGGCGCTCTCTCCCAAAAACAGGAGACGCCCCGCACAGATCAGCAGCGCCAGGAGAATAACCGCCGGGACGAACCAGCCGGAGACCCGGTCGGCCAGCTGCTGCAGCTTCGGTTTTCCCGCCTGCGCCATCTGCACCAGTGATGCGACCCGCATTAGATAGCTCTGACCGGCCGGCCGGAGCGCCTGCACGGTCACCGGGGCCGCCACGTTGACGCAGCCGGAGCGGACCTCATCGCCGCTGAGAAGCAGAACCGGCCGGCTTTCGCCGGTGGCAAGCGACTGATCGACCTCCGTCTCCCCCTCGATTATCAGGCAGTCGACCGGAAAACGCTCCCCCTGCCGGACCAGCAGAAGATCTCCCGGCCGGACCTCATCGACATCGACGATGCGGTTCCCTCCCTCCGTCACCAGCGTTGCCCGCTGCGGGGCGGCGGCGTACAGGGAACTGATGCCTGACATGGCGCGGCGGCGCACCGACAGTTCCAGCAGACGGCCGATCAGGACGAAGGTCACGATCATGGCCGCACTCTCGAAATAGGTTTCTCCTCCGGCAAACGTTGCCCAGAGACTGTAGAACCAAGCCGAGAGCGCCCCCATGGCGATCAGCAGGTCCATTCCGGGGGCGGCGGTTTTGATCGAACGCCAGGCGCCGACGATAAACGGCCAGCCGGAATAGATCACCACCGGGGTCGTCACCAGCAGCGACACGTACTGGAGGAACTGCTTCATGGCACCACTTATCCCCTGGAAATAGCCGGCGTACAGGGCATAGGAACAGGCCATCAGCTGCATGGTCAGAAACAGCGCCGTGCCAAAACGGAGGAGCAGGTCATCCCGTTCGCGCCGCGCCTCCTTTTCCGACTGATCGGCCGAATAGGGGCGCGGGGTGTAGCCGAGGCGGGCGATGACGGAAAACAGTTCCAGCGGCCGGGTCCGCCCAGGATCGAAGCGGATCGAGGCGATCCCGCCGCTGTAGGAAATGCTGACGTATGCAACACCGGGAGTGCGGCCGAGCATCCGCTCCAGCAGCCAGACACAGGAGGGGCAGGTGATGCCGGAGACAAGTACATCAATCCGGCACAAGTCACCTTCTGAAATGACATGTTGCAATAGATCGGCTTCCGTATAACTTGATGTTGTTTCTGCAGTAACAGTCGGAGTTGCGCGGCCGGAGCGGCCGTAAAAATCCCCCAGACCGGCATCGCAGATCATCCGGTAGGCGCCCTGGCACCCCCGGCAGCAGAACAGGTTCTGCCCTCCGTCATCACCGGGGCTGATGATCGCGTTCCAGCGGAAGCTGATGCCGCAGTGGCTGCAGATATGTTCCGGACGCATGTTCATGGCGAAACCGTCACCGACGCAGCCGCACGGCCGCCGCTCACCAGCTGAAGCACGAGTTTTCCGGGTTGGCTGGTTCCTTTTACGATGTGAAGCATGAAGGTAACTTCGCGATGCTGATTCGCCGGCACCCTGATGTTGCCCGTCTGGCCGAGCAGCTCAATGCCGCCTGGCGGGTCTCCGGCAATCCGGATGGAGTAGACCCGGGTGGTCTCGGAGCGGTTGCCGATGGTTGCCCGCCACGGGTGCGCCAGTGAACCGTCCGGAAGGAGGCGAGGGTCAGCGGTTGCGACCCGCCGCACGGCAAAGGCGCTCTGGCTCCTCCCCGCAACGCCCCAGACGAGTCCGGCGGCCAGCAGCAGCGTCACCAGCAGCAGGACGACGGTCGTGCTCCCCGGCCTGAAACGGGTCCCTTTCACGACCCCGAAACGGTAATCTATCAGCCCCGCCCCGCCCGGCAGGTTCTCCATGACGGCGCGGCAGGCGTCTATGCAGCGGCCGCAGCCGATGCATTCGATCTGGAAACCTGCGCGGATATCGATCTCCATCGGGCAGGCCCGGACACAGGCGTTACAGCGCAGACAGCGATCCCGGGTTTCCTCCAGAAAGGAGAGGTTCAGCGTGCCGGCATCCATCAGGGCCGCCTGAAACCTGCCGTAGGGGCAGTAACTCCGGCAGAAACTCCGCTTTACCAGAGTCAGGTTGAGATAGCCGAACAGCGTCAGCAGCAGAAAGGATGCAAACATGAGCCGATGGCCGGGGAAATTGAGGAGGTCTGTAACAACCTGCCGCGGAGGGAGGAACCAGAAGAACAGGTTGAGAGCAATCAGCATGGCGACGGTCAACGCGCCCATCCGCTCGATCAGTCGCGCAGCCGGGGGAGAAACCTTCGCGGGGAAGCTTCCGGCCAGCAGCTCCACCAGATCGTTGAAGACCGTCTGCGGACAGAACCAGCCGCACCAGACCCGCCCCAGCACGACCGTCACCAGCAGGAACAGCGCCGTCAACAGCAGGATCACGATCAGCACGAGATAAAACTGGTCAATCCTGAGCGGGACACCGGCCAGAAAAAGCGTCATCTTCGCGATGTCCATGCGCAGAAACGGATTGCCGGATATGGAGACAAAAGGGAGTAGCAGCGCGGCAGCGATCAGCAAACCCTGGACAAACCGGCGTTTATGGGTGATGCGGGGTAGCGGCATATAGTTATAATCTTTCCGGCTGTGTGCAGTTATTGGATGGTACGTATATCATATTTTACCTGCATAAAGTGATTGGCAAATAAATGACGATGCCGCCATTCGACCAGGCCCGGCCATAATCTGCACAAAGGCAGCTCACTGCAGCGGGTGCTTAAAAAGAGAAACCCGCCGTTAGCGGGTCTCTCTTTCAATGCTCTGATTTGTTTCCGGTCGTCGGCAGATAGAGCTTAGTCGGCACCGGCATGTATGGCGACCAGAATTGCCGCAGCGCCTGCCCACCAGATCCACCGGTAACCGCCGAAATGCACATCCAGAAAATTGTCCCAACTGTGGGATCTCCGTGATTCCCGTTTCTGTTCCGGGGCATTTTCCATCGCCACGGCCTGAGATGTTTCCGCTGCGGCCAACAGCACGGCTGCGGACCTCTCGGCTGGCAGCGACAGATTCAATTCCCCTCCCGGCGGCGGAGCCTTTTCAGTTGCAGGTACAACGGCTGCCTGCGGTGCCGCGACCGGCACCAGACCTTGGGCACTTACGGCAGCAGGGGCAAAGGAAATGAGACAGAAGACAACAATCAGTTTGCGAAACATGGTACTACCTCCTTGCGTAGAATTTCTATCGAGTATACCAGAGAAAAAAAACAAATCAGTAAAGCGGCCAGGTCAGAAAAGCATAGTTCGTTCCCGCCGTCATCCATTAGTGTAAAAATACCGCACAAGATGCCAATCGGTGCTACAATCGCGCATCTCAACTTGCAACGATCAATAGCTGCAGAAATATGTGTTACAAACAACTAACGGTATCAGTCAAAGAGAGTGTATCCATGGCCACAACGGCATTTTCCACGCTTCACCTCAAGCCCCCCATGCTTAAAAACCTCGTGTCACTCGGCTATGCCGAAATGACGCCCATCCAGGCCCACACCCTGCCGTTGATTCTCGCTGGCAAGGATGTGATCGCCAAGGCGAAGACCGGCAGCGGCAAGACCGCCGCCTTTGGCATCGGTCTGCTGACGCACCTGGAGGCGAGTTCTCCGTGCGTGCAGGCGCTGGTGCTCTGCCCGACCCGTGAACTGGCGGATCAGGTCGGCAAGGAACTGCGGCGCCTCGCCCGCTTTACCGACAACATCAAGATCCTGACCCTCTGCGGCGGTGTTCCCTTCGCCCCCCAGCTCGGCTCGCTCGAACATGGAGCCCATGTGGTGGTCGGCACACCCGGCCGCCTTCTCGACCACCTGCGCCGGGGGAGCCTGCAGCTCGACTCCCTGCAGACGCTGGTTCTCGATGAAGCCGACCGTATGCTCGATATGGGCTTTCAGGAAGATATCAGCACCCTGGTTGCCGCCACACCGTTCAAGAAGCAGACCCTGCTTTTCTCCGCCACCTACCCTGCGGGGATTACGGAGCTGAGCGGTTCGCTCCAGCGTGATCCGGTCGAGGTCAGCGTCGATGAAACTCACCACGAAGGGGTCATCGAACAGATGGTATACGAGGTGGCGCCGGAGGAGCGAACTGCAGCGGTTGAGCGAATCCTCAGGCACTATCGGCCGGAAACAGCCCTGGTCTTCTGCAACACAAAGGTGGAGTGCCAGGAGGTGGCCGCTGCCCTGGTAAAGGGCGGCTTCCCGGCGCTGGCTATCCATGGCGATCTGGAACAGCGGGAGCGCGATCTGGTGCTGGTCCGGTTTGCCAACAGGAGTGCTTCGGTACTGGTGGCCACCGATGTGGCCGCGCGCGGGCTCGACATCAAAGAACTCTCGGCGGTCATCAACTACGAGCTGCCGCGCAACCCGGAGATTCACACCCACCGCATCGGCCGTACCGGGCGTGCCGGGGAGCAGGGACTGGCATTGAGCCTCGTAACCGCGCATGAAGGCAGGCGGGTGCAGGCGATCGAAAACGCACTCGGCTGCAGCATACCCCGGGGAGAACTGGCATCACTGACGGTGGCCGCGGGCACCCCCCCGGCGCCCCCCATGGTGACCTTCTGCATCGACGGCGGACGCAAGAACAAACTACGCCCCGGCGATGTTCTCGGTGCCCTGACCGGCGAAGGGGGAATTGCGGGAAGCGAGGTCGGCAGGATCGACGTACTCGACAACCTTACCTATGTGGCGATAGTCAGGGAAAGCGCCGAGGCGGCCCTGGCCTGCCTGGGCAGGAGCAAGATCAAGGGACGCTTTTATAAGGTAAGGAAAGTCGATGAGCTGTAAATAAAATTGGTTTTCGTCTTTCAAGTCCAGGGGCATTATTACACTCGACCTAAGGCCGCAGACGATAGTGAAAAACTGTTCGCAACGCCGCTCCAAACGAATAACCTGGGGTTATATCCATAACCTCAGGTTATAACAGCACCTAACATATCGATATTTAATGCCTTTCAATATCACCCCTCCCTTACAGCCATAACCTTCGGTTATGAAGCCCCACATACTCCAACTACTTCCTTGATATTTTATCCAGCAATATTGGCATGTTATAGACACATGCAAAACCGGCACGCTCCATGCTCACGTAAAAACAGAACCGATGGATTAAATGTAAAAAAATTTCACACATCGCGACACAGGGCTGTTTGACACTTATATTTTGAGTGCTGTGCTTCAGGCAGGAAATCCTAGAGACAAATGTAACAACAATACCGAAGGGGGATTAAAAATCATGGACTACATCATTGTACTGGAATTTATGGTTATCATTGCGTGCCTGCTGGTCGGCGCCCGTTACGGCGGTTACGGCCTCGGCCTGATCAGCGGACTGGGTCTCCTCGTCTTTGCGTTTGTCTTTCATCTTGCACCCGGCAAACCCCCGGTGGATGTGCTGCTCACCATCATGGCCGTCATCGGGTGCGCCTCGGTGCTGCAAACCGCAGGGGGACTCAACGTGATGATGCGCGTCGCCGAAAAGATATTGCGGCGGCACCCCCAATACATCACCGTACTCGCCCCCATCACGACCTGGACACTCACGGTCATGTGCGGCACCGGCCATGTAGTATATACGATGTTCCCCATCATCTATGATATCGCCATCAAGGAGGGAGTACGCCCCGAACGCCCCATGGCGGTTGCGTCCATCGCATCCCAGATCGGTATCTGCGCCTCGCCGGTCTCGGTAGCCGTTGTTTCGATGGTCGCAATCATGGCAAAATCCACGATTCCGATCAGCATCGTGCAATTATTATCAATCAGCATCCCCGCCACGTTCTGCGGCGTCATCGTGGCTGCCCTCTGGAGCCTCAAGAGGGGCAAAGACCTGGATAAGGACCCGGTGTTCCAGGCAAAACTCCGGGACCCGATCCAGAAAGAGTATATATACGGTGAATCCTCTACCTTGCTGGACAAGGTATTCCCCAAGGAAGCCTACTGGTCCGCCTGGATTTTCTTCTCGGCCATCGCAGCGGTGGTTCTCCTCGGCGCTTTCCCGGAATTGCGCCCGGTCTTCGAAGTTGCCGGAAAAACAAAACCCCTCTCCATGAACATAGCCATCCAGATCATGATGCTGTCCGCCGGCGCGATCATTCTGATGGTCTGCTGCAAGGGGATGATACAGGAGATCACCAAAGGCACCGTTTTCAAAGCCGGCATGGTCGCCGTCATATCCATCTTCGGCGTGGCCTGGATGGCCGACACCTTCTTTGAAGCGCATTTCGAACTGTTGAAGGGAGCCCTTGCCGGGGTTGTGGCTACCAAACCATGGACCTATGCCATCGTCCTGTTTGTCGTCTCCAAGTTCGTCAACAGTCAGGCCGCAGCCATCGCGGCCATGGCCCCCCTGGGCGTCAGCCTCGGCGTAGACCCCCTGATGATGCTGGCCTTCATCCCGGCCAGCTACGGCTATTTCATTCTGCCGACCTATGCCAGCGATTTGGCCTGCATCGGCTTCGACCGCTCCGGCACCACCCGCATCGGCAAGTTCATCATCAACCACAGCTTTATCATTCCCGGCCTGATCGGAGTAGGGACCGGCTGTACTGTGGGCTATCTCCTGGTGAAATTACTGTACTAGCGCCGCGACTAGCAACCAGAAGAACTTAATCTGTCCGCCCTGTCTGCAGCCTTACGTGGATAAAACGGTAAAGGCGGCCAATCGGCCGCCTTTTGAATTACGTAAACTGCTGCTTCGTATGGTAGACTTACCCATATCAATTTGCCGGGACCGACCCATGCCCTCTTCAGACTACAATCCTTCTCTGTCGGCTTCATCCATGATCTGGACAGCACTGCTGCTTATGCTGGCGCTGCAGCTTTTGACCTGCCCCCACCCTGCCATGGCGGTGCAGGCTACGAAAAGCGAGCCCCAATTGATCATTATCGGCGGCGACCGGGATTATCCCCCCTATGAATTCATCGACAAGGATGGTCATCCTGCCGGTTATAATGTTGAGCTGACCCACGCCATCGCCGAAGTGATGGGAATGCGGGTCGAGATCCGGCTGGGTTGCTGGGCCGAGATGCGCGGTGCCCTGCAAAATGGTACGATTGACGCCCTGCAGGGTATGTCCTGGTCGGAGGAACGGGCCGGGGAGGTGGGCTTTTCTGTCCCACATGCCGTGGTCAACCATGCCGTCTTTGCCCGCAAGGACTCTCCCACGGCCGACTCTCTCGATGATCTGGCGGGACGGACCGTGGCCGTTCACCGTCTGGGCATCATGCACGATTTTTTTGTCAAAAGCGGCTCCAGGGCGCGGTTGGTACTGACTGACACTCCGGCGGATGCCATGCGCCTCGTCGCCGCCGGAAAGACCGATTTTGCCGTAGTGGCCATCGTGCCCGGGATGTACCTGATCCGCGAGCTGAAACTCACCAACCTGATACCGGTGGTTCGCAACGTGGCCACCCATCGCTACTGTTATGCCGTAAACAAGGGGAACGCCGACCTGCTCTCCCGCCTGAACGAAGGGTTGGCGATCCTCAAGAAGACCGGACAGTACGAAAAGATCTACAACAAGTGGCTGGGAGTACTGGAACCACAGCAGGTCGATCTGCGCACCACGGCCAAATATGCCGCCGTGGTGGTCGTACCGCTGCTGCTCCTCCTCGGCGGATTTGCCCTCTGGTCGCGCACCCTGCACCGGCAGGTGGCCCTGCGCACCGCCGACCTTACCAGGGAAATCGCCGATAGGCGTCATGCGGAGGAGGAGCTGCTTCGGGGCCAGCAGCAGCTGGTGCAGGCCGACAAGATGGCCGCCCTGGGAATACTGGTTTCCGGCGTGGCCCACGAAATAAACAACCCGACCGGCCTGATCCTGCTGGAAGCGACGACGATAAAGCGCTTCTTTGGAGATGCCGCCAAAATCCTGGAGCAGTACTTCCGTGAGAACGGCGACTTCACCTGCGGCGGCCTCCCCTACTCGCGCATGAGGGAGGAAATACCGCGCAGCCTGGACAAACTCCAGGAGGCGGGCAAGCGCATCAAGCGTATCGTGGATGACCTGAAGGACTTCGCCCGGCAGGGGGATATCGCCTGCACCGAAATTGTCGACCTGAACAGTATCGCCCAGGCCGCCGTGCGGCTGGTCGAACCCTCCATCCGCAAGGCGACCGCCCGTTTTACCGTTTCCTACGGGGAGCGTCTCCCGCAGTTTTGCGGCAATGCCCAGCGCATCGAACAGGTGCTGGTCAATCTGATCCTGAACGCCTGTCAGGCGTTATCGGGTA
>JBAQPK010000636.1:0-8311 GCA_049305715.1 Desulfuromonadaceae bacterium
GCTGTGTGGAGTTGCAGGACAGATTTCCAAACTACCCTTCCAGCTATTCCGTTCAATTGGGTTAGACGTGGCTGAAAAAGCTTATAGCAGTAGAAACCTCAACGATTAAGAGTTTATACGGCGGCTCCGCTTCGCTACGCTACCGCATAAACTCTTAATCGTTGGCCAGAATACTGGAGGCACGATGAAAAAGTCGGAAGATAGAACTGGCTGGACCCCGCTTCTTATTATTATAGGGATTTCAATTGTCTGGGCTATTTCAGGTTTATTGTTACATAAAGACCCCAATCGTGGGACCTTTGGTGACATGTTTGGAGCTGTGAACGCCCTATTTTCTGGGCTTGCGTTCGGTGGGGTCATTTACGCAATTCTGCTACAACGAAAAGAGCTGGCGCTACAAAGAAGCGAATTGGAGCTGACACGTAATGAACTTGAAGGGCAAAAACTACAACTTAAAGCGCAAAATAAGACACTTGAGAAAGAAAATTTTGAAAATACCTTTTTCCTACTGCTCAACCTTCAACAACAAATACTACAAGACATTGATATCAGGCTTAAGGAGCAAAAAGTACTGCGTGGGCGACGCTGCTTCAGATATTTGTACAAAGAATACGTTGAAGAATATGAAAAATGCTTCAAACATTCTGCCATTGATGAGAGTAGTTTGATTTATGAAACTTATTTTGGTTTTTATGAAACGAGACAAGACAAGCTGGCCCATTACTTTCAAAAACTTTGGTCATTGAGATGGATGAAAATACCGGCCAGTTAATCCGCCGCTTCGAATAGAAAAACGTGGCCGCGTTTCAAACTTCAGAAAATATGAGGTTGACACGCGGCTTTACTTATTTCCAGCATCAATATGTCGGTGCCAAACCTGCGCTTTTTAATTTTGCAATGAAAAGATGAATTAATTGTTTGCAAGAGTAGCACCTCCTCTCAGATACCCACACAAAAACAACCATTTACAGTACATACAAACGCGCATACATATAAAGACGATACGAAACACCTTGCAATAATTGCCCTGCAGATATAATTTATACGCATATTTTATGCGCATAAGGAGTGCACCGTGCAACTACACGTTTTTGATGAAAGTGCGCCTAAAAAACCCACCAACCTGAGTATAAACAGCGACCTCCTTCGGCAAGCCAAAGAACACCACATCAACATCTCACAGGCATTGGAATTGCGTCTTGCTGAAATATTACGGGACGAGAAACGGCGTAACTGGCTGGAGGAGAATCAGGAAGCAATTGAAGAATATAATCAGCGCATTGAAACACATGGAGTTTTCAGTGACGGCCTGAGGCAATTCTGATGGCTCAGTTCGATGTTTATACGAATCCGAATCCTGAAACCAAACGGGCAGTTCCCTATCTGCTTGATGTACAGACCGACCTCTTGAAAAACCTGAGAACACACGTAGTCATTCCCCTCTATTCAGTGTCTGCCATGGGTAAGGCGGCAAAGCATCTGAACCCCCGATTTTCCATAAAACGAACCGCTGTCATAATGTCAACGGCCGAGTTGGCCGGAGTTACGGTAAACAGTCTTGGTGATAAAGTATGTTCACTTAAGGAACATCGAAACGAAATCATAGCTGCACTTGATTTTCTTTTCACCGGTTTTTGAAAGAAGCAATCAACCCGTAGCGTCCTCACCCATAATCGCAATTGACACATCAAGCTTTCTATATTATTCTTACCAACCCGTAAATTCTGATCAATCAAGGGTTTAGCGACATCAAACCAATTGTACACCGAGGACATTCCGATGCGAAGTGACATGATAAAAAAAGGACTTGAGCGGACACCGCACCGCGCCCTGCTGAAAGGGACCGGTGTCCCGCAAAGCCAGATGGACAAGCCGTTTATCGGCGTGGCAACCAGCTTTACCGACCTGATCCCCGGACATGTCGGCATGCGCGACCTTGAGCGCTTCATCGAAAAGGGTGTTCACACCGGCGGCGGCCATGCGTTCTTCTTCGGCATACCGGGCGTCTGCGACGGCATGGCGATGGGGCACAAGGGGATGCACTATTCCCTCCCGACCCGCGAACTGATCGCCGATATGGTCGAGTCAGTAGCTGAGGCGCATCGTCTGGACGGCCTGGTACTGCTGACCAACTGCGACAAGATTACCCCCGGCATGCTGATGGCGGCAGCCCGCCTGAACATTCCCTGCATCGTCGTCACCGCCGGTCCGATGATGAGCGGCCGCGGCCAGACAGGGCGCAAGTATTCCTTCGTCTCCGACACCTTCGAGGCGATGGCGCGCTACAAGGCAGGAGTCATCAGCGACAAGGAGCTGCAGGTCTGCGAAGACAACGCCTGCCCCGGGATGGGGTCATGCCAGGGACTCTTCACCGCCAACACCATGGCAATCCTGACCGAGACAATGGGGATGAGCCTGCCGCGCTGCGGCACCGCCCTGGCAGTTTCGGCGCTGAAAAGGCGCATCGCCTTTGCCTCCGGCGAAAAGATCGTCGAACTGGTGCACAATGACGTCAAGCCGCGCGACATCCTGACCCGGGCCGCTTTTGAAAACGCCATCCGCGTTGATCTGGCGCTGGGGGGGTCCTCCAATACCGTGCTGCATCTGCTGGCCATTGCCCACGAAGCGGGCGTCGAACTGCCGCTGGAGCTGTTTGACGAACTCGGGAAAGACACTCCCCAGCTAGCCTCGATGAATCCGGCCGGCGAACATTTCATGGAAGACCTGGATGTCGCCGGCGGCGTAGCCGGCGTCATGAAACAGCTTGGGAATAAAATCAAAGATACGCCTACATTGTTCGGCCTGACCACGCATCAGCTGGCCGAGAGTATCCAGAATGTAGACGAGGAGGTTATCCGCCCGCTTGGGAACCCGGTGAAGAAGGAAGGTGGCATCGCCATCCTTTCCGGAAACATCGCTCCCAAAGGGGCCGTCGTCAAGCAGTCGGGCGTTTCCGACGCGATGATGTATTTTGAAGGGACGGCCCGCTGCTTCGATGCCGAAGAGAAGGCCATGGCCGCCATCATGGAGGGGAAGATAAAGTCCGGAGACTGCGTCGTGATCCGCTATGAAGGTCCCAAAGGGGGCCCCGGCATGCGCGAGATGCTGGCTCCGACCGCCGCCATCATGGGGATGGGCCTGGGAGACAGCGTCGCACTGATCACCGACGGCCGTTTTTCCGGAGGCACCCGTGGTCCCTGTATCGGCCATATTTCACCTGAAGCAGCTGAAGGCGGCCCGATCGCTCTGGTTGAAGACGGCGACAGGATTCTGCTCGACATTCCGAACCGGCGGCTGGAATTGCTGGTGGACGATGCGACCCTTGCTACACGCCGCGCCGGATGGAAGTCACCGGAACCGAAGATCAAGGGCGGTTGGCTGGCACGCTACGCCAAGGTTGTCACGTCGGCTCACACCGGCGCGATTACAACTGCGGATTAAATCTATCTTTCCACCTCCCATCAAGAGGTGAAATACTGTAATCAGAGGTTAAGTATGAAAATGAACGGCGCACGAATAATGCTGGAATGTTTGAAAAAAGAGGGCGTAGACACCGTTTTCGGTTATCCGGGCGGTACCGTCATCAATCTGTATGACGAACTCTTCGCCTTTAAAGATATTCATCATATCCTGCCGCGGCACGAACAGGCAGGCACCCATGCGGCAGACGGCTACGCCCGCGCCACCGGCAGGGTCGGAGTGGCCATCGCCACCTCCGGCCCCGGCGCGACCAACACCGTTACCGGCATTGCAACGGCGTACATGGATTCGATCCCGATGGTCATTATCACCGGCCAGGTGCCGACGGCGCTTATCGGCAACGATGCCTTCCAGGAGGTCGATATCATCGGCATCACCCGCCCCTGCACGAAGCACAGCTTTCTGATTCGTGATGTCAAGGAGATCCCCTTGATCATGAAGAAAGCTTTTTACATCGCGCGGAGCGGACGCCCCGGACCGGTTCTGGTCGATTTTCCGAAGGATGTCCAGATCGCCATGGGTGAATTCCATTACCCGGAATCGGTTGACATCCGCGGCTACAAGCCCAACCTTTCCGGCCACCCCCGCCAGGTGGAAAAAGCGGTCGCGATGATTCTCGATTCCAGGCGCCCGGTCATGTACGTCGGCGGCGGCGCGGTGCTGGGCGGTGCCGCCGAGTCGTTGACCCTGCTGGCCCGCACGTTGTCGGTGCCGGTGACGACGACCCTGATGGGCCTCGGTTCATTCCCCGAGGACGACCCGATCTCGCTCGGCATGCTCGGCATGCACGGTTCCTACTGCGCCAATATGGCTATGACCCATAGCGACCTGATTATCGCCATCGGCGCCCGCTTCGACGACCGCGTCACCGGAAAGCTCTCGACGTTCGCTCCCCACGCGAAAATCATCCATATTGATGTCGATCCGACCTCGATCAAGAAGAATGTCCGTGTTGACCTCCCGATCGTCGGCGACGTCGAGGATGTCTTGTCTAAGATGATCAAGCAGACCGAAAAGAACAACGGCAAGCTGGCCGAATTCACGGCGGCCCTGGCTCCCTGGCATGAAGATATTTCCGGCTGGAAGGAAAAACATCCCCTTTCCTATAAGCAGAGCAGCACCATCATCAAGCCGCAGTTCGTCATCCAGAAGCTGCGCGAACTGTCCGATGACGACGCCATCATCTCCACCGATGTCGGCCAGCACCAGATGTGGACGGCCCAGTTCTTCAAGTTCAACAAGCCTCGCACTCTGCTGACATCGGGCGGCCTCGGCACGATGGGATACGGGCTCCCGGCGGCAATGGGTGCCCAGGCGGCTTTCCCGAATCGCCAGGTCATCACGATCTGCGGCGACGGCGGCATCCAGATGAACATCCAGGAGATGGCCACCCTCGTCCAGAACAGGCTGCCGGTCAAAATCGTCATCCTTAACAACAACTTTCTCGGCATGGTACGGCAGTGGCAGGAACTGTTCTTCGACAAGCGCTATTCGTCCACCTGCATGGAACTGCCGATCGATTACATCAAACTGGCGGATGCTTATGGAGCCAAGGGGTTCCTGGCCACAAAACCGGGTGATGTCGAGGCGACCATCAAGGCGGGTTTCAAAGAGAAGGGGCCGGTAATCATGGAATTCAAGATTGCCCGTGAGGAAAAAGTGCTGCCGATGGTTCCGGCGGGAGCATCCCTGAATGAAATGGTACTGAACGCCTAAGGCTAAGGAGAGAGAAAAGCTATGCAACATACAATCTCGGTTATAGTTGAAAACGATTTCGGAGTGCTCTCCCGGGTCGCCACCCTTTTTTCCGGGCGGGGCTTCAATATCGATTCTTTATCGGTGGCGCCGACCAATGAGGACGGTTTGTCGCGCATGACGATCGTAACCCGTGGTGACACCCAGATTCTTGAACAGATAAACAAGCAGCTGAACAAACTGATCGATGTCCTCAAGGTAATTGATTTTTCCGACGGCAGTGGAATAGATCGTGAGCTGTCCCTGATAAAGGTCGCCGCTGAAGATGATGCCCGTGCCGAGGTGCTGCGGATTGTCGATATCTTCCGGGCCAAAATCATCGATGTCACCCCCAAATCCTATACGATCGAGGCGACCGGCAACCCGCTCAAGATAGATGCGATTCTGGAGCTGCTCCGGCCGCTGGGATTGAAAGAGGTTGTACGCACCGGCTCCGTTGCCATCGGTCGCGGCGCCAAGGGGTGGAACGGGTAATCGATTGGTTATTATTCCAGCCGCCCGGAAACGGGCGGCTTTTTTCATTCAGATCGAAGGGATTTTTCCTGCCGCCGGGGCCTAACCGGCTATTTACATTGACAGCCACAGGTGAATGTAGTATTTTTTTCGTTCTTATTTACGTATCCAGATCAGCTGGATATGGGCGTCATCGGAATTATTTTCAATTGGATAATTTCTGAAGTGCTGAAAGCTTGACCGGTTTGCCGGATAAAATTTGTGTGGAGGATGTACCAGCATGAACGTTTATTACGATCGTGATTGTGATCTCGCGTTGATCAAGTCGAAAAAAGTTACCATTGTCGGTTATGGTTCCCAGGGGCATGCCCATGCCTGCAACCTCAAGGACTCCGGGGTTGATGTAACCGTGGCGCTGCGGGAAGGCTCAACCTCCGCTATCAAGGCGCAGAATTCCGGCCTCAAGGTGGCAACCGTTGCCGAGGCTGTTGCCGAAGCTGATCTGGTAATGATCCTGACACCCGATGAGTTCCAGTCGACCCTCTACCGCGACGAAATCGCGCCGAAGCTCAAAAAAGGTGCGACCCTTGCCTTTGCCCACGGCTTTGCCATCCACTACAACCAGGTCGTGCCGCGCGCCGACCTCGACGTCATCATGATCGCCCCCAAGGCGCCCGGTCACACGGTTCGCTCCGAATTTGTAAGGGGCGGCGGAATCCCTGACCTGATTGCTGTCTACCAGGATGCGTCGGGCAAGGCCCGCGAAGTGGCTCTCTCCTACGCCAGCGCTATCGGTGGCGGCCGTACCGGCATCATCGAAACAACCTTCAAGGACGAGACCGAAACCGACCTGTTCGGCGAGCAGGCGGTACTCTGCGGCGGCGCGGTGGAACTGGTCAAAGCCGGTTTCGAGACTCTGGTAGAAGGCGGCTATGCCCCTGAAATGGCCTATTTCGAATGTCTGCATGAACTCAAACTGATTGTTGACCTGATGTATGAGGGCGGCATCGCCAACATGAACTACTCCATCTCCAACAATGCTGAATACGGCGAATATGTCACCGGTCCACGCGTGATCAACGACCAAAGCCGCGCAGCCATGAAGGAGTGCCTGAACAATATCCAGAATGGTAATTATGCCAAGCAGTTCATTCTCGAAGGGATGTCCAACTACCCGGAGATGACGGCACGTCGCCGTCTCAATGCCGCCCACCCGATCGAGGTGGTCGGTGAGCAGTTGCGAAGCATGATGCCCTGGATCAAGAAAATCGTCGATAAGACCAAAAACTAATTCCACTACGCGAGTCATGGCACCCCTCTTCCACCCGGAGAGGGGTGTCTTCGCATTCAGGCAGGTACATGAATAATTCATCCCCGTTTGCCAAGGAAGGCTATCCTTTCATCGCATATACAATCGGATTAACGGCTTTACTATCTGTTGCCGCATGGAGACTCTGCTCAGCAGTCCTGTTTATTCCGGCTTCACTTTCCCTGCTTTTGACACTGTTCGTGCTCTATTTTTTTCGCAATCCGGAACGGACGGCTCCTGCCGATAGCGCCGCGGTTGTTGCCCCTGCAGACGGAACCGTCATCGTAGCCGAACGGGTGCCGGAAACACCGCTTGGCATAGAGGCTCTGAAAATCAGCATTTTCATGTCGGTCTTTAATGTTCATGTCAACCGTGTCCCATTTGACGGCACGGTTATCGACACGTTTCACCATGATGGAAAGTTTTTCGATGCCCGCGACGGGCGCGCCTCCTGTGAGAACGAGCGTAACGGCATCGTTCTGGAGATTGCCGGCGGCACCCGGATAGCCTTTGTGCAGATTGCCGGTCTGGTGGCGCGCAGGATCATCAGCTATCCACTGATCGGGGATCTTTTGGTTCGTGGCGAACGGTATGGCTTGATCCGTTTCGGCTCACGGGTTGATGTGTATCTGCCTCCGGAGTCTAAGCCTCTGGTAAAGATCGGCGACAAGACTGTAGCGGGTGAAACCGTGCTGGCCAGAATCGTTTAATCAAGGATACGTGATCATGAGCGAAGAAACAGCAGTGGTAACGGGGAAAAAAGAAAGCATGAGGCGGGGCATCTACATTCTGCCCAACCTGGTGACCGCTGCAAGTCTGTTTGCCGGTTTTTACAGCATTGTGTCAACCTTGAACGGCAACTACAGTACGGCAGCTATCTGGATCTTTATCTCCGCGGTATGTGACGGCCTTGACGGCAAGGTCGCCCGCCTGACCGGCACTACCAGCAAGTTTGGTGTCGAGTTTGATTCCCTGGCAGACCTGGTCGCCTTTGGTGTTACCCCTGCTGTCCTCATGTTTGCCTGGGCGCTCAGGCCGTTCGGCCGTCTTGGCTGGGTGGCGTCATTTCTGTTTCTTGTCTGCGGCGCACTTCGGCTCGCCCGTTTTAACGTGCAGGTAGACACCGTTGAAAGCAAACGCTTTGTCGGTCTCCCCATTCCGGCGGCTGCAAGCATGGTGGCTTCAACAGTGCTGCTGTTTTACCATTTCGGGTGGCCGAGTTCCTTTAAAAAACTTGCCATACTGGGGCTTATCTATCTGCTGGCGTTCCTGATGGTGTCGAACTTCAGATACTATTCATTTAAGGACCCCGCC
>JBAQPK010000637.1:0-2312 GCA_049305715.1 Desulfuromonadaceae bacterium
GATGTCACTCGTTGCAATCAACATTTCACTCTGGCAGGGCCGTAAGACCCTCCATAAAGATGACCTTCCTCCTTTCGGCATAAATGTCGCCAAGCTGCCGCAAAAAACGGTCGCCGCCCTGGGCACCAAGAAGATCGTCTCACCCGCAACATTGAAGGTGTTCAACTCCCTGAGACGCGAAGCACTCAAGATATGCCTGAATAACGGTGTCCGTTTCGTCGGTGACGGTTATGCGGTACCCCGTTCAAAAGTTGCCGAATTGTGTTTGAAGCTGAAGCAACTGAAAGCTGAGTTTGAGACAGCCAAAGGCTCGTTCCTTGAAGGATTCGATGAAGAGGTGAAACAGTGGATCACCAAACACCGTTCGGAGTGGATTCCGCTGATTGGTGCCGCCGTTAACTCGAAGCAGCAGATTAATAAAGCACTCACCTTCAACTATGCTGCCCTCGATGTCATGGTTCCTGAAGATATAGCGGATCATGGAGTTGATGGCGAGGTAATCGGCCTGTACGGGCAACTTTGTAGCGAAGTGAGATTGACAGCTCGCCAAGCATATCAGGTCTCGTTTGTCGGCAAAGAGGAAATCAGTAACAAGGCGCTCCGTCCCATCAAGGCGATCCGGGCTAAATTGGAAGGCTTCTCGTTCCTGCACTCGACCATAGACGACACTATAGAGGCGATTGATGATGTGTTGACGAAGCTTCCGAAGAAGGGTGTCTTAACAGGAGCCGATTTGGCCTTGGTTGCCGGTCTGGTGGGGAGAGAATTGGCTAACCTTGGACGGGATGATGACGGCAACACCCATATAGAGGAAGCAGATATCGTTCCTGAAAAAACCGGCAGGGTCGCTCCGATTGCCTGGGACTTCTAGGGGGAACGTCATGATACGAGATCAAGAGTTGGCGGGTCTGGCTATGACGCTTGGCCGGGACGCAAAAATACAGATAACCGTTAGTGGCGATACTTCCTTCTGCAAACCGGACGGTTCGCACATCAACATTGCCCGAATGCCCTCAACTCCCCTAGGGCGGATGCTGATGACCGGCTTGGTGTTCCATGAAGTCGGGCACAAGAATTACACCAGGGGAGGAAAAGCTGACGGCCTGCTTGGTGACATGATGAACGTCATCGAGGATATCCGGGTTGACATGGAAACCATCAAAGCAAGGCCGGGAACCTGTTTCAACCTAGAGGCGGTCACGACCCATTACATGAGGAAGGGAAGCCTTGAACCGGAGAACCTGGCGCAAGCACTTCTCGGGAAGGTCATGGCCTACGGTTATGGACATGTTCTTGGACACAAGGCTGTACTGCCTTTGGAGTCTCTCTGCGACGAAATGATGGATGACGCCTTCGGGCAGGAGTTTATCGGCGAGGTGGAAACGATAATACACGAAATCCCGAAACTGGTGAGCACAACCGATACCGCAACAATGGCCAAAAAGTTGGTCGATTTGCTTATCCAGCAGGTGTTGCCAAAACCACCGCCTACACCAAAACAGCAACAAGGACATGGGGATAATAACAGCAACGGCTCAGCTTCCTCTCCAAAGAAAGGCAATGGCCAAAGCGGTCAAGGGAGCCAAGTTGGTAATCAACAAACCGCAACAGGTACCAGCCAACCGGCAACACGCAACAAAATGTCGCCCATTGACACGCAACAACAAGATGCAACAAAGGCATCTGGTTACGGTGGCAACGGTGCCGGCAGCGGTGGCGGGAAACGTCCCTCACCAGAGGAGATCGAACAGTTGCTCAAAAACAAGTCCGGCTACGGTGACATATCCGCCTTGATCCGGGACGAGTTGGACAAAGTTGCGGCCAATACCCCACGCAGCGCGAGGGGGGCGGCTCCCATGCTTCCGGTCATGGGAAGATTGCGTTCAGCGCACGGCAAGCTAGATGAAGTGGAAGCGATTTCTGCATCATCTCGAATGCGGGCACGGTTGATGGGAATGCTGCAGTCCATCAAGCGGCAACCCAAATCTTACGGACTGTCCGGTAGGAAGCTGGCTTCTGGACGTTTGGCGAAGTTGGCCATGGGAGACCCCAGAATATTCAAGCGGAAAGTCGATAAGGTGGCTGTCAATACTGCTGTCCTGGTGCTCCTTGATTTGTCAGGCAGCATGTCTAGCAAGTATGTCGTGGCCAATGCCGCTGCCTTTGCCCTTCATCATACGCTCTTCGGCTTGAAGGGCGTTGCGGTCTGCTCCGTCGAGTTCAGCGGGAAGGATAAGGAACCTGAAGTCAATGTCCTGGTCGATTTCGGCAGGAAGCCATCATCGGAGAACTTCAATCACTTTCCATTCGAT
>JBAQPK010000638.1:0-3597 GCA_049305715.1 Desulfuromonadaceae bacterium
GTCAAGGCCCCACCGCCGTTCCATACCACCTGATACCTCAGCTGCTTTGTTTCAAGGGGTGTTGACGTGATCACCGCGGATGAATATGACTTGTATACCTGACCGTCGATGACAACACTGCGAGCCCTTTTGCCATAAAGCGCCTGCAAACGAACTCCCATGAGATCGGCATGAATCTTTTTAATCTGACTTTCGATAGCGGACTTTTCCTGCATTTCATTCCAGTTGAGAGTAGCAATTGACAGCAGAATACCCATGATTGCGATAACAATCATCAGTTCAACCAATGAAAATCCGCGCTCGCGCATCTCAGTGTTCCTTTATGTGTAGTATCTTTTTAACCGGTTTATTCTGGCTGTTACTGACAATAGGCGGCGCATCTGATGGCGGTTTTCCGGTCATGGGAACGCCCATACGCCTGTTCAAAGTCCCTGTATCGGTAAAGGCCGTGGAAAGATCAACCTCCTTGAATTCACCGGAGGAGAGCTGAATGAGGGCCTTACCCTTAAGCGCATTTGCAGCGGCCTGGCCACCCGATTTATAGTTAACTCCCCAAAGATAGGAATTGCCGCCATAACCACAGACATCAAGGCTGGGCTTGAATGTAGTGAAAAAAACCGAGCCGTTGGTAAGAGCGACCGTATCGGTTACCACCCTTTCTGCTCCTTCAGAGGTTGTCGCACCGCCAACACCGGCGGTCGTCGAGTTATCAAGGTCAATACGCCAGCCGCCATCTGTGTCTGCAACTGTCGAAATTGAGCTGGTTTGATCAACGATAGTTCCGCTCTGCGCCGCGGTACAGGTTGGATCCAGATAATTTCCAGGTTTTGCATCAGTGTTGTAGCACGGCTCTTTTATGCCAAACAGCGCTCTTCTGTTGTCGCGGTCATCAATGCTTATACTGTCTCGATAAAAATATCTGCCGGTACCGAAAAAGAGCCAGAGGTCTTTATTTAAATCGCTCTTGTCCTGTAGTCGTGCAATAGAGGTCGTAACAGGGCCGATACCGTCAATTACTTTAGTCCACCTAAAGTTAGAGGTATCATTAATATAGGTTGCGTCAGGCTGACCCGAAGTCACCGGTTTTATCATAATCCTCCCGACGCCGCCATCAGTCCAGTTTCCTGACGCTTCCTTGGTATATCCAGCGTATATGGCGTCATCCTGGTAATTGCCTGTAGTGCTGTTCCACCTGTCAGCATCGATTGAACCGCCCAGCATTGCACCGGCAAAAGCGTTGTCAATGTCGGTTGTTATGGTTTTCATGAGTACACCCGTTCTCAGATCGACGATAAAAAACCTCAAGTGATGATCGGAATTACCCTTGAACTGTTGCGATTCAATTTTCCCGAAGGGGCCGCTACCGAATACGGCAAACCATCTCCCGTTTTTATCGGCGGGACCAACTCTTACAATTGCAGGGCCGGTAGTCGCAAACCCAAGCTGATTGTTGTTAAACTCCCAGAGAAGCTTGGGATGTTGAGGGTCTGTCACATCAAGGGCAAAATAGGACGAATAGCCGAGACTCTTTAAAGGATCGGCGGGGTCTAGCATAGGTGTCTGCACACAGGCCCGATCGCCGGTACATAAACTGCGGGAAGCCCCTCCCAGCCCCATTCCGCCGATAACAACGGTACGCCAGGTGTTCTTGGTCGGGTCAAGATTGTTGGCAGTAGTAACCACGGATGAATTGGTGGGCTTGGGACATTCCCAGTAACTGCTCTCTATACATGTTCCGGTATTCGTATCGCCTATACTTGCATCAAAGATCACTGTCCTGCCGTCAACGGAGTACTGGTGCGCGTACGCCGGATCTGAAAGGTATTTCAAATATGGCAGAAAGTTTTTGGGAATAAACGACCATTCTTCCTTGCCAAGATTTGTCCCGGAAAGACTTGCCTTCCGATCACCGGAGGCCTTGACCGATAATATTCCGAGATTGAAGGCATGGAGCATCCCGTCATTTGCTCCAACATAGACCATGCCTCTGTCGGCATATTCGTTAGAGTTTGCATAGCTTTCATAGGATCTGTCGTTATACCCGCCGGGGCGGGGAAGGTTATACGTGTTAAGCCGTACCGTAGACTGAAGTCTCGGCGTCGAAGAGATTATGTCCCCGAGCTTCCATACGCCGATTCCCTTGTCACGTGGGTTGGTCACATAAGGATCAGTGCTGACTCTGCTGACATCTGCCGCGGGGATACTGCCGCTTTTCACCGTTCTGCTGCGAATTGTATCATCACCGGGGAAATCAAACCCATGAACCCACTGCATCAGCTTGACCGCTTTATCGTTATTTGTCTCTGCTGGATCCGAGATTGGATACTGCAAATAAGGCTGGATGACCGCGGAATTATTGGCAAATGAAGTGGAACCGATATCCCCGTAGGTAAAGGTCATCAAGCCGGTTCCGGTAATTTCAGTTCCACCGGTGATCATTGGCGTGTAAATCTTCCTGGGAAATGCTGAAATATCTCTCTCCCACAGTAACCGGCCGGCCCGCCAGATGGGCTCGACCTCATCAGGATCGATCAATCCCCCTACAGCAGTGTCACCAGTGCCGTCGCCGTTGTCATCGGTGTAGCGCTGCACCATGGTACGATCTGAAGTACTGTCAAAGGTAAAGCGAGCAACATAGTCGGTCTTCAGGTTGAGAAAGTGATCCCCGGAACCGGGGTAATCATTATCCTCGCGAATGGTGCTGTTGTTGATATAAGGATCAATGTAATACCATAGGTTGAGCATTTCACCGATCCAGTTGGTCGAAGTCTCGTTATCGAAATATTTTTTCGGAAAGAACACGGCCTGCAGGATATTGGCTCCGCTCCCCTCGCTGTTGCTGAGGATGGAGGCCGCGGTTCCGGAAGCCGCCCTCGCGACCAGGCCCGCAAAGGCATCCCTGAGAACAGTAAAGAACTCCTTCGGATTCGAAGGCGTATAGAGGGTCGACCCCCCATTCGTAGCGGTGAGTTGCATCTGCGTTTTGGGATCGCAGACACCGGTCAGCGAGCTCGTCGCCGGACCGGTATAAACCACGAGCGTCGTTATGGTCTGCGCATTATCGCAACTCCCCGAGGCACAGGTGACCGCCGGCTGGAAGATATTCCGGTGTTTTGCAAAATAGCTCAGGTCATGGAGGTAGGGACTTCCACTGTAAATTCCGCAGACGCCGGAGGTCGCGCCGGTTTCAGCCAGTGTTGCCGGGTCGCGGAAGTAATTGGAGGCGTCGGTTACCTTCGTTTTCATGGCGCTGTTCTGGTCGGCAGTGGAACCACCGTCGCTGATCAACAGGATATAGTTGCTCTGGCAGCGGGCCAGGATAGGGTTTACATTGGTGTAACTGTCCGTGCCGGTCAGAGGTGCAGCAATGGCGGCGGCGCTGGGGGTAAACCTGGTGCTGCTCAGGCTGCTGTTGGTGGCAAGGGCATCTTTGACATAATAACCGATGGCGTTGTAAAACGCCTCGGTAAAAGGGGTCCAGGTTTCGGCGTCAACTTCACCGACCGCTTTGGCCAGTCCAGAACTGTGGTTCCCTGCAAAATTGCAGAGTTTCCCGATCGAACAGTCCAGATCGCTGCTGCACGCATCGGATGTATC
>JBAQPK010000639.1:0-4793 GCA_049305715.1 Desulfuromonadaceae bacterium
GCCTGTCGGGAGTTTCAATCCCTAAATAACCCTTTATTGAAGCGGGAGTTATGTCATACAGATGCCGGACATAGGCCGGCAGATTGCGCGGCATGTTTGAAAACTCGGTCGTCATCGAAACGACGAGAAAAACCGTAAAGCTGCTGCAGACGATGATTGTCAGACAGAAAACGAACATGATCCCGTACAGACGCCGTACCCCTTTGCGCTCAAGGAGTTCCACCGCCGGGTTCAGTATGTAGGCGAGAACAAAGGCGATGAACAGCTGCAGGAAAACAGTGGATGAGTAATAAACCACGGAAGCCGCAAGAATAATAAGCAGAATTGCCAGGGCGAGGAAGATTTTTGTACTTTTTGGCATGGGTCGTTTTCGATAAGCGCCCCCCGGACCTTATGGCCCCGGGAGGCGCTGCGGTTGACTACTGATGCAGTCGGAAGGCGCCATCCGCAGAAGTGATGGTAGCAATGGAGTGCTTGTAAATGAGCATGTCACCACCGGAGTCGAGCAACACTGAAAAATTGTCGAATGACTTGATGAATCCATCCAGCCTGTCACCCGACATCATAACGACCGCGACGCGCACCCGCTCCTTGCGGGCCTGATTGAGGTACTGGTCCTGAATATTAAAAGGTGCCTTGGACATTGCCGTTACCCCTCCCGTCACTCATAAAATTTAATTGCATGCTCTAGAATAGTACCAAACTTCCCGGGATATTCAAACCACAATATGTCAGGATCGGCCTTGAACCAGGTCAACTGACGCTTGGCATAATGACGCGTATCGCGTTTGATCAGGCGGACGGCTTCTTCACGGGAAAGTTCGCCACAGAGATGGGCGGCCGCTTCCTTATAACCGATCGAACGCATCGGCTTGAGATCCCGTTCGAATCCGGCCGCCAACAGGGCGCCTACCTCATCCAACAGGCCGCCCGCCAGCATCCACTCGACCCGCTCATCTATTCGCCGGTATAGTTCTGCGCGATCAACTGAAGTGCCAATCTGGAGCACGTCGTAACGCCGGGGGGCAAAAGCATGTTCCTTTTGATAGCGGGACAGCGGAATTCCGGTGCTCTGGAACACTTCAAGAGCGCGGATGATGCGTGGCAGATTGTTGGGGTGCAGGCCGGATGCCAGTTCGGGATCAACCAGGCGCAGACGTTCCAACATAGCCTCATTGCCAACCCTGCCCGCCTCGTCCTGCAAAGCCTGGCGAAGTTCCCCGCCGCCCCCCGGTGAATCGACCAGGCCCTTCACAAGAGATTTGATGTAGAGGCCGGTACCACCGACGATTATGGCCCTCTTCCCGCGGCTGCAAATATCACGAATATCAGCATCGGCGGCGGCGGCATAGTCGGCAGCGGTAAACGGCTGATCCGGATCCAGAATATCAATCAGGTGATGGCGGATCTCGGCCTGTTGCTCTGCCGAAGGTTTGGCGGTCCCGATATCAAACCCTCGATATACCTGCATTGAGTCGGCATTAACAATTTCTGCATCCAGAGCATGGGCGAGCTGCAGGGCCAGATCGCTTTTCCCGGAAGCGGTCGGACCGCAGATGATCAAAATCTTGTCCGCTGAAATGGCATTCATGTCCGTTTAAAAATCTTTTGCAGCTCCGCCAGCGTCACCACGTGGGATACCGGACGGCCATGGGGGCAACTGGCGGCAAAATCAGTCTGATCCATCTGGTAAAGCAGCTCATTAATCTGCCGGTTTTCGAGCGGATGAGCGCCACGGATAACAGAGTGGCAGGCAATACGGGAAAGCAGGCTTTCCAGTACGTCATTAAAAGCCGCGCTGGTACCGAAGCGTTCCAGATCAGCAAGAATATCCCGGATCAGAAGAATCGGATTCTTTGTGACAACCAGGCGGGGAACCGCAGAAACCATGATCGTCGTACCGCCAAACGGCTCAAGCTCAAAACCGATTCCAGCCAGATCAGTACTGAACCTGACCGCCACCGCCACCTCACTGAATGAGAGTTCAACCGTCTCGGGAAAAAGCAGGCGCTGTGACTCGATCCCGCCGCTCCGGCTCTGCTTCTTAAGGAGCTGGTAGGCCACCCGCTCACTGGCGGCGTGCTGATCGATGATTACCAGCTCCGAGTCTGACTGGCACAGGATATATTCACTGCGAAACTGCCCGATAACCGCGAGTGAAGAGAAATAGCCTGCCGATTCAGGGTGTGTCTGCTCCGCCCGGAATACGGGAGCAGGCTCACTGACAGTTGTATGCTGATCCCCCTCCGGCGGCGCAGTCGGTACAGCAATCGTCGAACCACCCGGCTCTGCCTGATGCAGCCGGTACTGTGGACGCTGGGGGAGCGTCAGTGAGGCCTGGGCCGCTGCTGCTATCCGTTCGCGATAGGCCTGCCCGGTTGCATTGCCCGGGGTAGAGAACGTTGCGGAGAGAGGCGTCAACCAGGGCGAACCGCGCAGCACCTCTTCCACCACCGCCTGTATGGTATCATGCACGACCGATTGGCGTCTGAAACGGACTTCATGCTTGGTCGGATGAACATTTACATCCACTTCACCCGGGAGAAGCTCGATGAACAGGGCCACGACCGGATAACGTCCACGGTCGATGACGCCCCGGTACGCCTGCATGACGGCGTGCTGCACGACCTTGTCACGAATAAATCGCCCATTGATGTACGTATAGATCGCTTGCGTTCCGGATCGGACCAGCGCCGGGCTGGAAACATACCCCGTAATACGTGCATAATCGTCTCCCCCCTTGACGGGATACAGATGCTGGGAGCTCTCGCGGCCGACAACTTGAGCCAGGCGTCGCTGCAGATCACTTCGCAGAAGTCGCAGCAGTTCGCGATCATCACTCGTGCAGGAAAACGCCACATCGGGGCGGGAAACGGCCATTCTGGCAATGATATCGGCGACATGACCGGTTTCTGTTTCGGCGCTCTTCATGAATTTAAGACGGGCCGGGAGATTGTAAAATATCTGTTCAACCGTAATAACGGTACCGGGGGCCATGCCGCAGGCCCTGACATCACGAACGCGCCCACCTTCGACGAGGATCTCCGTACCCTCCTGAGCGCCGTTCTCACGCGTTGCAAGCGAAAAACGGGAAACCGAGGCTATGGAAGGAATCGCTTCACCGCGAAAACCAAGCGTCAGGATTCTATCCAGATCACTGTCTATCCTGATTTTGCTGGTGGCGTGCCGTTCCAGGCAAAGGAGAGCATCTTCGCGTGACATGCCATGCCCATTATCCGTGACGCGAATCCGCCGTCTGCCGCCGGCATTGATTTCCACTGAAATATCGGTTGCTCCAGCATCGAGCGCATTTTCAATCAACTCTTTTATGACAGAAGCCGGGCGCTCGACAACTTCACCGGCGGCTATCTTGTTGGTGAGGGTTTCAGGCAGTATAGTTATGCGCTGGGACATGACAGCTCCGGCTTGTACGAAAAAAAGAGCGGGGATACCCGCTCTTTTTGGTAAGTACATGGACGTTATGAGGCGTTATTTCGAGGAGTCTTCTTTTGTGTCGCCAAAAAGGGAGTCGAAATCATCCGATCCCTCTGCATCGCCGGCGGCACTCTTCTTATTCGTGTCAGCCGGGGTGTCATCCCAGGAGAAATTTCCGAGATCAAATTCGGCAGGTCCTGCAGAGACATTCGCACTCTTTGCCACAGCAGAGGAGACTGCCGCCCGTAACTCTCCAAAGGGGGATTCTTTGGCCTGGGGAGTCGACTCAAGAAGGTCGGAAAAAACATCATCTTCGGGCTTTGAACCATGTGATTGCTTCACCGTGCGCGATGGCTCACTAAAGTCAAACGGGTTACCGCTGCCTGTGGCGGATGCAGAGGAGGAATTATCCGACAGATCAAACGAAAATATATCATCATGCGTTTCAGCGGTATTGCTGATCTGGCCGGTCGCGCTTTCAGCCGGCCGGGACGCAACGGTAAGAAGCTCTTTTGCTTCGTGAGGGATCACAAGTGAAGTAATGGAATAGGTTTGTTTGTAACCGGTCAGATCTCCGGAGCACTTTTTACAATTGTCATAGTATTCAAAGCTGTTAAATCCGCACTTGGGACATTTCATTTACAGCTCCTTACCCGCATTCATCACATTTCGCCCCAAATATACTGCATTATCGCAAGAATAGCAATACTTGCCGTTTCAGTTCTCAGTATCCTGGAACCAAGTGAAACGGGCTGAAAACCGTGCCCTGAAAAATGACGCACTTCGAGAGGGTCAAAACCACCTTCCGGGCCGATTGTCACGATTACTGACGAGGGCTTGCCCCCTGACGAAAATGCATCTTTCAGTGAATGTTCCCGTTCTGCTTCCCATAGAATCAGGCGGAGTTCATGGCCGGTGTCATTTGCCGCTTCTTCTGCAGTTGGTCTCCAGGTCACCGCGGGGATATCGGAGCGGCCGCACTGCCGGGCAGCCTCTGCGGTGATCCGGTTCCAGCGTTCAAGTTTGTTCTTTTGCTGATCGTCACGGATTTTAGCAACCGATCTGCGCCCGCCAAACAGCCGGAAATCGTGGGCGCCAAGTTCGGTCCCTTTCTGCAGGATCAAGTCAATTTTATCCCCTTTGGGAAGTGCCTGGCATATCGTAATACATGGAGCGCTGGAATCGTTCTGGGCAGCGGGGCCGGAAGAGGCTATTTTTACCGTCACCCTCTCCTTGTCAACGTGATTGATCGTGCCGGAATACACCATCCCCTTCTCATCAGCCAGATGGACGGCATCGCCTTCTCCCAGACGAAGAACCCGCACCATGTGATTGAAGATATCGCCATCAAAAGAGGC
>JBAQPK010000640.1:0-4280 GCA_049305715.1 Desulfuromonadaceae bacterium
TCTCTCGACCATACCCCCTGCGCATGCGGCCGAACCATGGTCAGGATGAAGAAAACCATGGGTCGGTCTGATGACATGCTGATTATCAAGGGAGTTAACGTTTTCCCCTCTCAAATCGAGGAGGTGCTGATTGCGATAGAAGGGTGCGAACCGCACTATCAGCTGGTTGTCGATCGTAAAGGAGCATTGGATGTGCTGGAGGTCTGCATCGAAGTGAGGGAGAACATTTTCTTCGACGAAATGAAAAAACAACGCGCCTTCCTTGATATGGTCGGGAAAAAGATTGATTCTGTCCTCGGTGTCGGCGTTACAGTGAAGCTGGTGGAGCCGAACAGTATTCCGCGTCATGAGGGGAAGGCCCAGAGAGTCATCGATAAACGGGTGGCTTGACAGCCGCCATTTCCCCCATTCCCATGTAAAGCCGCTCACCGGCAGTGATGCTGATGAGCGGCTTTTTTTTCTGAATATTTTAAACCAATCGTTTATACTGGAACGAAATAAACCGCAGCAAAAAGAAGGAAAACAATGACTACCAGAATACTATCGGCAGGCGACATTATTGAGGCCCGTTGCACCAAGTGTCGCGAGGTGCTGAATCACAGAATCGTTGCCATGGTGGAGGGCAAAGTCGTCCGGGTCGAATGCAACACCTGCCTTGGCGTGCACAACTACCATGCACCTCCGACAGCAAAAGGGGCCAAAGCCCCCAAAAAAGCTGCCGCAAGCAAGACCCGTTCAACCACCGCTGTTCCGCGTGCATCCAGGAAGGACCCTGTTGAAGTGGAACGTGAAGAGTGGGCATCGCTTCAACCAACCTTTAATGTTGAAAAAGCGCTCCCATACGACATGAATGGCAGGTTTCAGGCCAAACGGCTCATACTTCATCCGGTGTTCGGTCTTGGTCTCGTAAAAACCGTCACTGTCCCGAACAAGATGCAGGTCCTCTTTAAAGACGGGGTCAAACTGCTCCGCTGTCTGTACCTGTAATAGATAATTTTGCCTTGATTTATACGGCGGTTTGCATTACTTAACTACTTCCAGTTACTGTATACAGTATGTACGAGCTGTTTCACATATCGATCATCCACCATCCAGCCCTGGCCCTGATAAACAGGATAAGTGCGTTAACGAAGTTATTTTCAGCCTGAAAACGCAGAAAATATCTTCTAACTTACTAATAAACAGGATAAGTGCGTTAACGAAATTATTTCCCGCAAAATAACGCAGGAAATAATTTCTAACTTACTAAAAAGGAGAGTACCGATGTCTGTTAAACCGTTTGTTTATCAGGATCCGTTCCCGCTTGCGAAAGATGAAACGAAATACCGCAAAATTGAAGGATCGGAAAAATATGTAACGGTCGAGAAGTTTGCCGACACAGATGTCGTGAGGGTTTGCCCCGAGGCGCTCTCCATTCTTGCCAACGAAGCGATGCGCGATGTTTCCTTCCTGCTTCGCCCTGCCCATAACGAACAGGTTGCCAAAATACTGGGCGACCCGGAAGCATCGATGAACGACAAGGGTGTTGCCCTGGCATTTCTGCGCAACGCCGAGATCGCCGCAGGCTTTGATCTGCCGGTCTGTCAGGACACCGGCACCGCGACGGTCGCCGCCAAGAAGGGGCAGCAGATCTGGACCGGTGTCAAGGACGAGGAGTGGCTTTCCAAAGGCATCCACAAGACCTACACGGAGGAGAACCTCCGCTACTCGCAGACAGTCGCCCTCGATATGTACGAGGAAATCAACACCGGCACCAACCTTCCGGCCCAGATCGACATACTGGCCACCGATGGCGATTACTACAAATTCGTGTTCATGGCCAAAGGGGGCGGTTCCGCCAACAAGACCATGCTGTATCAGGAAACAAAAGCCCTGCTGACGCCGGACAAGCTGTTCAAGTTTCTGGTCGAGAAGATGAAATATCTCGGCACGGCAGCCTGCCCACCGTATCACATCGCTTTCGTTATCGGCGGCACCTCCGCCGATGCCTGCATGAAAACAGTCAAGTTGGCAACCGCCAAGGAACTGGACGGACTGCCGACGGCCGGCAATGAGCATGGCCAGGCATTCCGTGATGTCGAGCTTGAGAACAGGCTGCTGGAAGCCGCCCAGAAACTCGGCATCGGCGCCCAGTTCGGCGGCAAATACTTTGCCCACGATGTTCGGGTTATACGCCTTCCCCGACATGGCGCTTCCTGTCCGGTCGGCATGGCGGTTTCCTGCTCGGCAGACCGCAACATCAAGGCCAAGATCACCAAGGACGGCCTGTTCGTGGAGGAGATGGACCGCAATCCTGGTCGCCTGATCCCCGAGCAGTACCGCGGCAAGCATGAGCACGGCGTCAAGATCGACCTGAACAAACCGATGAAGGAGATTCTGGCCGAGCTGACCAAGCATCCGGTATCGACACCGCTGCTGCTTTCGGGCACCATCGTGGTTGGCCGTGACATTGCCCACGCAAAATTCAAGGAAATCATGGACAGCGGCAAACCGCTTCCCGAGTATCTCCTTAACCACCCGATCTACTACGCCGGTCCAGCCAAGACCCCGCCAGGCAAGCCTTCAGGCTCTTTCGGCCCCACGACCGCCGGCCGCATGGATTCATACGTTGATGAGCTCCAGTCCAAGGGTGGCTCACTGATCATGATTGCCAAGGGGAACCGCAGCCAACAGGTGACGGATGCCTGCAAGAAATACGGCGGCTTCTACCTGGGTTCAATCGGCGGCCCGGCCGCAGTCCTCGCCGAAGAAAATATCAAGAAGGTTGAATGCATCGACTTTCCGGAGCTGGGGATGGAAGCGGTCTGGAAGATTGAAGTGGAGAACTTCCCGGCATTTATTCTGGTTGATGACAAGGGGACTGATTTCTTCAAGCAGCTCGGGCTTTAGGTAATTATTATTTTCACGAACGAAAGCCCCGCGTTATCTGAATACGCGGGGCTTTCGTTCGTTTGTATGTCTACCGTTCTTTATTTTATCACGGCAATAAGCGGACCATATATCCGCTCTGCCAGCGCATTGAATTCTTCCCCCCACGGTTCCTCGACCCCGAAACAGAGCGCCACCGCCTGATTGTCGCATTCACCGGTGAACCCCATCCACTGAGCACCACGCCAGGATCGTTCCGCCTTCGACTGTCCCTCTTGCAGAAAAGCCCAGGATGTTTCAGGGAAAAATCGGAGCGGGCGTGTCATCCCCTCGCAGTACAGGTTGAGCAGATCGGACAGGATTTCAACCGCCCCCTCAACAGGTGGCAGCTCCAGTGTTATGTCGGATGCTATCATCATGCTTTTCAGCGGGTAGCCCTCCGCCCTGGCGATGTTAAGAAGCAGGTGATCAAGCCAGACTGCGAGCCGATCCTTTCCCTTTATCCCTGCACAGCGCCAGCGCAGGTGCGTGCCGCTCCGGCAATTTTCGAGAACGGCATGCAGCTCCACTTTATCACCGGCAAACGAGATCGTAAGCGGTTCCAGGGGGGCGCCAAGCTGCGGTTCAAGGGCGACGGCAAACTGGCGACTCTTCTCCCAGACGGTATCAAATGCCGCCGTGCCTGCTGTCAGCGGCGGAAGAATTCCGCGCGACCTCGCCGCCGACAGGCACTCGTCATACTGGACCCCTTTCAACAGCCGGCCGACGAGCTCCTGTGAAAGGTGGTAGCGTGAACGTGCGTCCAGTGAAAAAGGTTCGGATTCAACAGGCTCTTCAGCCGGGTTGAAGGGTTTGACTCGAAGGCGCTGTTCAAGAAAAGCAGCGGCCGGGTTTGCCAGAAAGCGCCGCAGCTGCTGCAGGTCAATCTGCCGGATCTTTTCCTTGTCAGGAGTAAGCGGTTCGCCTATGAACAGGCGACGGGAGCGCCCCGACAGACGTCCGGCTTCGACCGCCTGGCAGGTTTCGCGGTCGTAACTGAAAAGGTGCGCCGGGTCGGAATTGTCGAAGTAGCGGGGACTGAATCCCTGAAGGCGATGTCTGACCAGAACAGATGCCGGCGTTATGCCGTCCGACTGTACAAAGCCGTTCATGACATAATCGCTCAGTTCGGCGACCAGAACCGACGGGGGCAGGGTGCTGTTGTCACGGTTGTTCTGGCCGTTGTAGCTGATGCAGAAGCGTTCCTCCGCCGCCATGAGCGCCTCAAGGAACAGGTAGCGGTCTTCATCCCGCAACGAGCGGTCGCCGCGCCTCCTTGCGCCGTTCATCAGGCTGAACCCGGGGGGTCTCTCCGTACGCGGGAACTGCCCGTCATCCATCCCTGCCAGCCAGACTACCCGCATCGGAATACT
>JBAQPK010000641.1:0-5264 GCA_049305715.1 Desulfuromonadaceae bacterium
GCTGTGTCCTGGGCATGGGACTCCAATTGCGACGTCAAAAAAGAGCGGGTGCTTTCAAGCTTTGCATACCATGTCCCTGCAATGAGAAGCAGAAAGAGGAGAAAGGTGAAGATAATGAGCTGTCGGTACAGTGTCATGTGGTAACCCTTTGTGTGTTACAGTTTGTTCTCGGACATCTTCTGCAGGAGATCTTGCCAGAGCTTGATCCGGCTGCTGCTGCCGGCTAATTTGCCCTGCCCCCGCTGTTTTGCCAGCCAGAGACCGGAGCCATTGAAACCGAAAATGGGCATCAGGTCAGTCCGTTTAGACGCCGGATTGATGGAATCAACCAGATTGTCGAGTACGAGCGGTTCGGCCTCAGGCTCGCTGTAGTAGGTCAGGACCATGTGGTGAATATTATACCGGATTGCCTTAACATAGGTGATTCTCAGTTTTTCATCATCCATCCCTATAGCCTTGAGGGTAAAGTATTTGGCTATGGCAAAATCCTCGCAATCTCCCGCACTTTTACAGAGGAACTCGATTGGCGTCGCCCAGTAATCCTGGATTCCCCAGACATCGGCATCATTTTCAAAGCGTATCCTGCTGTTAAAAAAACTGTTGACCTTTTCCAGCTTTTCCCGATCCGTTTTGCTTCTGTCCTGACGAATGAGATCTTGCCATGCAATGAGCCGATTATACGCGTTTATTCCGTATTTTCTCTCGGCTTTCTGCAGGAGTTCCCGGTCAAGGCTGAAATTTCCTGCGGTCATGACAGTGGTTGCAATAAACAACCCTGCACATACAGCCGCAATGAACCTTAAGGATGTTGTTATGAAATAGTTGCGCACAGTGATCCCGACTGATAGTGCCATATGCATTCTAAAAAAGCCCTGGATCGTCAACTAGTGTGATGATCCAGGGCTTTTTGCTACACGTTTCAGAAACAATTACGCGAATTAAGGCGCCGTTTTAGCCGTTACGACAAGGCCCTGATCGGACAGATGCAGCCCTAAAAATGGTATTAATTGCGACATTCCGTTCAATATCCGGTATTCGGAGTACATCTTGTCGTATTTTGCATTTACGAGGCTGGCCTTGGCGTTTATATGTTCCGCCTGGGTATCGAGAAGGTCGAACATGGTTCGTCTGCCAATGTTCCACTGGGAGGTAAACGCATCAGCAGTCTGGCCGGCGGCCTTGACATACTCTTCAAGATACGCAACCCGCTCGGTGGCTGTCCTGTTGGCTTCCCATGAAAGACGAATTGACTGGATCGTTTGACGTTTTGTATTCTCGGCAATTTCCTGCGCCTCATAGATTTCGTATGTTGTCTGCCCCAGGCGCGCCTTGTTCCATCCCCCGTTCAAAATATTGAAGGAGATGGTAGCCATGGCCAGGAAATCTTCCCTGCGCCCCGGGATGTTTTCTGTATCTTTTCGCCACTTGTAATCGAGGGCAACATCAAGACTTGGATAAAGCTGACTCTTGGCGGTTGCATGCTGGGCATTTCTCGCCTCTACATCGGCTTTTGCGGATTTGAGCGTCGGATTGTTCTGTTCGGCCAACTGTTCAGCCTCTCCCATTGTCTTCGGTAGCGCGGAACCAGCAGGTTCAGGTCTTACCAAGTTCCCCGGCAAATGACCTATCACAGCCTGGTAATCTGTGTTGCTGTCCGTCAGATTCGCCTGGGCGGCAACCACATTGGACTGGGCCAGGGCCACGCGCCCCATGACCTGATCGAAATCGGCCCTTCGATCGACTCCGGACTCGCTTCGCAATTTAACTTGATCGAGAATCCTCCGGTGGTTTGTCAAATTCTCCTGTGCAAGATCATATAATTCCTGATTCCGCAACACATTCAGGAATACTTTACTTGACAGCAGGGCATTGTTTTCCGCAGAACCTGTCAACAGGTACGCCTGTGACCTGACACGAGCTTCTTGTCGCTCAACCTCTGATTGTGTGCCGAAAAAACGGAAAACATTCTGACGGACGCTTACCGTGGAACTGGTTGGCCATGCTGTATCAAAAAAAGGCTCATGCTGTCGATCCAGTCCAGCTGATACATAGACGTCAATAGTGGGAAGATAGCCTGCCTTTGTCTGCCGGACTTCTTTTTCCCTTGCCATACGATTATAATACTTCGCTCGTATGTCCGGGTTTGACTTCAGCATAAATGTGACCGCGTCCTGAAGGGTCTCGGCCTGTACGACACCTGTCCCCATCATAAAAACACCTGCAGTTACCACAGTCAGAAAATTTCGAGATAGTGTCATCATAACTGCCTCCTTTCTCGCGGAATGCGAAAAGCCATTATGCATATCAGTTCCATCTAGTTTAATGATACATGAGAAAAACAAAGATGCAATTAATAAGGCAAGCAAAAAAAGCAAGTTGCGATAAAAGTCGGAAAGTGGGGTGAATTTGGATTTTCTTATGCGGTTTCTGCCTGATTTTAGCGGAAACGACATTGTAACTACCTGAATTGCGCTATTTTTAAGAAACAAAAAAAGTCGAAAGAAAGGTGCCCTGAATTACTGCTGAATCTGCTTGATTACTTCTATTGGTGCATGCAGAAAAGCGGTATCGCTAGGGGTATCGAGAGATTGATTGATTTAAAGTACATGTTCTGTTATGTTGATAAACCTGTTTTTGAACTGCTGTAAAAATATATCTATAATAATATCAGTGCGTTAGATTGTTGGGGCCGAATCCCCGCCCACCAAAATATGGTGAATAAATTATGTTTCGAGCGTGTTTGTTTAATTAAAGTTATTTTCCCGGTTATCTTCCTTTATCCAGCCCCTGATCGGACCATGTTGATTGCGATATTTGTCTGATTATAGTCTGCACAGCGCTTGTGCTCACTGTCTGTTTGAGGGAAAGCAGATGCAAATATCATCCTTCTGCCGGACACCCCGGGAGATGCTGCACTGAAGTTCCTGAATAAAATACATCATAATCTTGATCTGGCGATGTCTTGCCGGGGGTGGCCGGTGAGTTTCAGTATCGGTGCCGTCACCTGCTGTACCGTGTCGTCAACGGTAGATGAAGTTATCCGCCGCGCAGACGAGCTCATGTATAGTGTCAAGCATGGTGGCAAGAACAGACTGCTCCATGAGGAAATCGGGGAGGCAACAACACATGGCTAGGGGAAGTTTTGATGCGACGGATTTGTTTGCTCCCTTGATGCTCCGTATTCCGCTCGGGCTGATCTTTATGGCCCACGGTTCTCAGAAGCTGCTGGGGGTTTTCGGAGGGGAAGGGTTAACCGGGACGTTCAGGATATTTGAGATGAAAATGGGGATTCCGCCCATTTTTACACTGTTGGCGATTATTGCGGAATTCGGCGGTGGGTTCGGCATTCTGACCGGTTTTCTTACCCGCCTCTCCGCTGCGGGTATCTCCACAGTCATGCTGGTGGCCATCTATAAAGTCCACTGGGCTCATGGCTTCTTTCTCAACAGCAGTGCCGGTCACGGGCACGGCATCGAGTACAACATTGCCCTGCTGGGAATGGCTCTTTATCTGATGATCGCCGGCGGCGGCAGATGGTGCCTTGACCGGCTGGTATTCCGATCATAATGGCGCCAAATGCAGATATTATTATCCAGGCGGGCTTGTCCCGCCTTTCGATTACCTGCTCCCGGATAACTCAGGATACGAATGGTAGCAAAAGTGTTTTCTACTGGACCAATGACATAGATTATTCCTGAAAAAAGCGCGGAAACAATTCTATCTAGTACTAAAAGCGCGGAAAATAAATTATAACGTAATAAAAGGAGTTACACCCCTGTGGAACTGTTCAACCAGACAGAAGTGGAAAAGCGCCGCACCTTTGCCATCATTAGTCACCCCGACGCCGGCAAGACAACCATTACCGAGAAACTGCTGCTTTTCGGCGGCGCCATCCAGCAGGCCGGGGAGGTTCGTGCCAGAAAGAGTGCCCGCCATGCAACATCCGACTGGATGGAACTGGAAAAACAGCGCGGCATCTCGGTTACCTCCTCGGTTATGAAGTTTACCTATGGCGGGTGTGAAATAAATCTGCTCGATACGCCCGGTCACAACGATTTTTCAGAAGATACCTATCGCGTCCTGACCGCCGTGGACTCCGTATTAATGGTGATAGACTCCGTCAAAGGCGTCGAGAGCCAGACCAGAAAACTGCTGGAAGTCTGCCGTCTGCGGCACACCCCGATCATGACCTTTATGAACAAGCTTGATCGTGAGGGACAGGAACCACTGGACCTTCTGGATGATATCGAGAAAAACCTCCATATGCAGACGGCTCCGATCACCTGGCCGATCGGAATGGGAAAGCGTTTTCGGGGCACCTACCATCTGTATACCAAAGAACTGACTTTTTTCGATGCTGACGCGGACAACGGTACCGGCGAAATCATAACGGTTAACGGCCTGGATGATCCACGCCTCGATGAACTGCTGGGAAGCCAGGTTGAAGAACTGAGAAATGACATAGAACTGCTGGAGGGGGCGGCTCACCCCTTCGATATGTCTGCGTACCTGGCAGGTCGCCAGACGCCGGTTTTCTTCGGCAGTGCCATTAATACCTTCGGCGTGCAGCAGTTGCTGGATGCCTTTGTCCAGTATGCGCCGCACCCGTTGCCGCGTGAGAGCGATACCCGCTCTGTTTCCCCCTACGAAGAGCCCTTCAGCGGGTTTACGTTCAAGATACAGGCAAATATGGATCCGGCTCACCGCGACCGGATTGCGTTCTTCCGGATTTGTTCCGGCAAATTCACCCGTGGCATGAAGGTTCGTCATGTCCGCCTGGGGCGCGATGTCCAGATCGCAAACGCCACGATATTCATGGCCCAGGACCGCACGAACGTCGAAGAAGCGTGGCCGGGCGACATTATCGGCATTCATAACCACGGAACAATCAAGATCGGCGATACCTTCACGACCGGTGAAGATCTGAAATTTACCGGCATTCCCAGTTTTGCCCCGGAGCACTTTCGCAAGGTGCGGCTGCTGAACCCGATGAAATCAAAGGCTCTTGAGAAAGGGTTGGTCCAGCTGGCTGAAGAGGGAGCCACCCAGGTGTTCAAGCCGTTGATGGGGTCTGACTGGGTGATCGGCGCGGTCGGCCTGCTGCAGTTCGAGGTGGTTATGCACCGCCTTGAACATGAATACAGTGTTAAAGTCGCCTTTGAACCGGTCAGTTATGTTACGGCCCGCTGGGTAACCGGAGAAAAAAAAGTTATTGAGGAATTTGAGAAGAAAGAGGCCATGCACGTCTATATCGACGGCGAGGG
>JBAQPK010000642.1:0-8718 GCA_049305715.1 Desulfuromonadaceae bacterium
CCTCCCGCCTGGGCTTCAGCCAGCTGACCCTGGTCGACCGGATCGAATCCATCGACTTCCTGCGCAAGACCATCAGGGTACGCCGCAAGCTGGAAGGACGCCACGAGATCGTCGAAGCCCCGCTACCGGTCATGATCACGGTCGTCCGGGAGCTCAACCGTCCCCGCTACCCGATCGTGCCCATGCGCCTTGAGTCCCAGGATATGGAGATCAAGGTCTGGGACAACTCGGTCCTTAACCTGGATGTTCAATCCGTCGGCCTCAAAGGCTCACCCACCTGGGTCAGCAAGATCTTTTCCCCGGAGCGGGACCAGGGCGAGATCATCGGCAACGGCATCGGTGACCCGGTCGGGACCGCTCACCTGTTACTGGACAAGCTGCTCAGCAAGGATCTGCTGACGGTATAGAAACGCAAAGGATGAAGTATGAATTGTGAATTATGAATTGGACTCATCTTTTCATCCTTCATAATTCATAATTATAGAAGGGTGTAATATGACAGACATAAAGAAACCTAAAAAACCACGCGGCGTCGCCAGCCTGATCGCAGGCAAATGTATCGCCTGCGGTGCCCGCTGCCAGAGTTCCTGTCCGGTCAACTGCGTCGAGATGACCGACTCGGGCGAACCGGTCATCGATACCGCCAAATGCATCGGCTGCCTCAAGTGCGTCAAGGTTTGCCCGGCCGAGGCCCTGGAGATGTACTTCACCCCCGAGGAGCAGAAGATCCTGGCCGAACTGGCCAAGGACTCCGCTGCTGACGTGGTGGAGGAGCTCGATGAAGAAGGGCAGCGGCTCCAGGAGATGCTCGCCAGTTACCGTGGTGTGTGGGTCGTCATCGAACAGTACGACGGCGTCACCGCCAAGGTCTCCTGGGAACTCCTGGGAACCGGGGCCGAACTGGCCAAAACCCTGGGGGTCCAGCTCAGCGCGGTCATCATCGGCCATAACATCGGGCACCTGTCCAGGGAGGCCTTCGAGCATGGTGCCGACAAGGCGTTTTTGCTGGATGCGCCGGTGTATGAAAACTACCGTACCCAGCCCTATTCGGACGCCATCTGCCATCTGATCGGGAAACACAAACCGGAAGTGATCCTGATGGGTGCCACCGCCCAGGGGCGCGACCTGGCCGGGGCCGTGGCGACCGTGGTCAAGACCGGCCTGACCGCCGACTGCACCGGTCTGGGGGTCGACGACAAGCGCAACCTGATGCAGACCCGCCCCGCCTTTGGCGGCAACATCATGGCCACCATCATGTGCGACAAATTCCGCCCGCAGATGGCCACCGTACGTCCCCATGTCATGCATATGCCCGAACTCCAGCCGGGCCGGACGGGTGAAGTCATTCATGAGGAGTTTGCCCCGTCGGAAAAGGACGTGCTGGTCAAGATCCTGGAAGTCATCAACGACCGGGACGGCAAGGACCAGGTCGATGTCGCCGCCGCCGAGATCATCGTTTCCGGTGGGCGCGGCCTGATGAACAAGGATAATTTTGCCCTGCTGCAGGAACTGGCCAATGAGCTGGGTGGGGTAGTGGGGGCATCGCGCAGTGCCGTCGATGCCGGCTGGATCTCCCACAGCCGTCAGGTCGGCCAGACCGGCAAGACCGTCCGCCCCAAGATCTACATCGCCTGCGGCATCTCGGGTGCCATCCAGCACATGGTCGGCATGCAGGACTCGGACACCATCATCGCCATCAACCGCGACCCGGAGGCGCCCATCTTCCAGATCGCCACCTACGGGGTGGTCGGGGACCTGTTCCAGGTCATTCCGGCGCTCATCGACAGGGTTCGTGAACTCAAGGGGCAAAGCGGCCTTTGTGAACCTGCCAGAGCCGCAGCCTGACCGTAGCTGAAGCCAGCACTATTATTCAAGAGGTATAACCCCTATGTCGCTCCAACAAACCATCTTCACCGCCGTATGTGCCGTCTCGGTCCTCTCCTTTCTGTTCAGCTGCTACCAGCGTTTGCAGCTGGTAGCCATCGGAGCCCCGGAGAATCGCTTCGACAACCCGGCTGGTCGCCTGTTCGGGATGTTCAGTTATGCCTTTGCCCAGAAACGGGTTCTGGCCCGACCTTACGGGGTCAATCACTTCCTGCTGTTCTGGGCCTTTCTGTTGCTCCTGGTCGCCAACGGCGAATTCCTGCTGGAGGGGCTGATCCCGGGAATGAACCTGGGGCTTCTGCCGGTGCCCCTGCATCATGGTCTGCAACTGATCTTCGACATAGTCTCGCTGGTCGCCCTGGGGTGTGTGCTGCTGGCACTGGCCCGCCGCCTGTTCTTTCCGCCCGAATACCTGGGGAACGACTACACCAAACCGGCCAGCGGCGAGGCCCTGCTGATCCTGGGGATGATTGCCACATTGATGACCGCCTTCTTTCTGCTGAACGCCGCCCATATCGCCCTGGGCCAGCCCGGTTCCTGGCAGCCGGTTTCATCGGCAATTGCCTCCCTGCTAACGGTGCTTCCCGCTTCCGCACTGCAGGGCGTGGCAGATGTCTCCTGGTGGGTCCATGCGCTGGTGCTGCTGCTGTTCATGAACTTCCTGCCGCGCAGCAAGCATATGCACATCCTGACCGCTATCCCCAACTGCTACTTCAAAAGCCTTGAGAAGCCGAACACCCAGCCACGCGAGACCTTTGCCAAGGGACAACGCTATGGCGTCAGCAGTGTCGAACAGTACACCTGGAAGGACCTGCTCGACTCCCTGACCTGCACCGAGTGCGGCCGCTGCCAGGACCTCTGTCCGGCCCACACCACCGACAAAGCGCTCAACCCGCGCAAAATCGTCCACGACATCAAGGTCAACCTGCTCAAGAACGGTCCGGCCCTCAAAGACGGCGACACCGGGACACTGCCGCTGATCGGCGATGCACGAGAGGGGACCATCTGTGAAGATGCGATCTGGTCCTGTACGACCTGCGGGGCCTGCACCTCGGTCTGCCCGGTGCTGATCGAGCAGATGCCCAAGATCATCAAGCTGCGCCGCCACCTGGTACAGGAGAAGTCCCAGTTTCCCGAGGAACTGCTCAACCTGTTCGAGAACATGGAACAGCGCAGCAACCCCTGGGGCATCGCCCCTTCGGAGCGGACCAAGTGGAGCAGCCAGCTGGGCGACCGGTCCTTCAAACCGGGGGAGAGCGAGTACCTGTTCTTCGTGGGCTGCGCCGGTGCCTTCGACAGCCGCAACAAGCACGTAACCGTTGCCCTGGCGACCATCCTGGACGCGGCCGGGGTCACCTGGGGCATGCTGGGCAGGGAAGAGAACTGCTGCGGCGACAGTGTCCGCCGGCTGGGCAATGAATTCGTCTTTGACAAGATGGCCCGGGAAAACGTGGCGCTGTTCAAGGAGAAGGGCATCACCAAGGTCGTTACCCAGTGTCCGCACTGTTTCAGCACCCTCAAGAACGATTACAAACAGTATGGGCTGGAGATAGAGGTGCTGCACCACAGCGAGTTGATCGACCGGCTTATCAAAACCGGCAAGCTCAAGCTGAACCGCGAGGTAAGCGGCTTCGGGGACGTGCTTTTCCATGACTCCTGTTACCTGGGACGGCATAACGATGTCTATGAAGCACCGCGAAATGCCATCGCGGCTGCTACCGGCAGTGCTCCGGCCGAGTACGACCGGAACCGGGAGAACTCCTTCTGTTGTGGCGGCGGAGGCGGCAGGATGTGGATGGAGGAACAGTCCGGAACCAGGATAAATCTGGAGCGCGTCAAGGAGTCAATGGCGCAGCAGCCCGACACACTCTGTGTCAGTTGCCCCTACTGCCTGACCATGCTGGAAGATGGCCTCAAGGATCTGCAAAAAGCAGAAATACAAGTGAAGGATATAGCCGAGATTGTGGCCGAAGGATTACGGCCATAAGATTGAGCCGGAACAACAACATGAGTGGAAGAAGCATGACCGCTGGTCTTGAAGGTGACATCAATCAAATCAGATGTTTTCCGGCGTTACAGAAATCGGCAGCTGCAGTCGATGCCGCTCGAAAGAAAAAAATGAGTGAGAGAAAAAAAACAACGTATAACATTCAGGTCGTTAGTAGCGCTCTTGACGTCCTGGAGCAGTTCCATGGTACTGATGGAGAGCTTGGATTCACAGAATTGTGCAATCATCTTAAGATCAGCAAAAATAAAGTGTTCAGACTGCTCGCCACCCTGGAATCCCGATATTTTATCGAGCAGAATAAAGAAACGACTGGTTATCGGCTCGGGCTGAAAAATCTTCAGCTGGGGCATACCTATCTCAAGCAGACTGGATTCCTCCGGCATGCAAAGCCTGTCCTGGAGTCTCTTACCAGAAGGTGTAATGAAACGTCCTACGTAGCTATCTTAAAGGATTTCCAGGCTGTCTATCTTGACAGCATCGAGTCGAACCTGCCGGTGAGGGTTGTCTCACGCGTCGGCAAAAGATTCCCCATCTATTGTACTGCAGTGGGGAAGATCCTCGCCGCAGACCTGGACGAGAGAGTCCTGCGGGAGCACTTTAAGAAAACAGAATTTGTGAGGTATACATCAAATACGATCATTGATCATGCTGAACTGGCAGATCACCTGACCAGAATTTCCGAACTTGGTTATGCCGTAGACGATGAAGAGTTGGATGTAGGCGTTAAATGCGTGGCTGCGCCGATTCGTGACTATACAAAGCGAGTCATCGGGGCGGTGAGCATATCGGCACCCTCAATGAGATCTGCCGACGACCGGATGGATAATGTACTGATACCACTGATCAGGGAATCTGCTCAGGAACTTTCCGACAAGCTCGGATACAGTTGATTGCCACTACTGGACGGCTACCTCCGCTTAGGCAATGCCTGACGGGGTTTTGTCGCTCACGTTTTTGATGGACGGTGAAACGGGTTGCCTTGCTGTGAAAAAGGGTCTCATCGAGATCGAATACCCATGCGATACAGTTTGCTGTTCTGGGATCGGAGACAAGTTACTGTATCCCACAAGCTATCGCGATACGTCAGTTGAGCAAAAGCCATGGCTCTGAACTGTTCAAGACAGGTAAACTGCTTGACGCTGTATTCGCCTTGATAGCGCTCAACACAACGACGGAATACTTTCAGGGACATTACGTCCATAACCTGGGTAAAGATTGTCTGGCCGGAATTCATAACCGCCCCCGGAGTTTTAGAGGAACAAAGCCAGACTTCCAGGTATTCTGAAATAGATGCCCAGAACAATTTAGCTACTTTTCGAAGATCTTAACTGGTTACACAAAACCAGAGGCAACTATTCCGGACAGTAGTGAGATTCAATATAAAACACGATAAATGACATTGCTGATCAGACCAATCTACTTGCTTTGAACGCAGCCATAGAGGCAGCTCGTGCTGGAGAACATGGGAATGGGTTTGATGTTGTGGCCGACGAGGTGCGTAAGCTTGCTCAACGCACTTCAGATGCGACGCATGAAATTTCAGATATTATTAATACCATTCAGGCCGATACTGAACGCTCTGTGGCTGCAATGAATGACGGCAAATTTAGAGTGGAAGAGGGTATGAGGTTGTCTGGTGAAGCTAGTGGCTCGCTGAATGCCATTGTTACAGTATCACAGCGTGGTGTTGATATGGCTCAAATGATCGCAACTGCAACGGATGACCAAGCTACAGCCTCAAGAGAGGTGTCTCAAAGCATGGAGCGGAAAGCAAATATTACCAACACTCTCAAAGATTCTACTTTGGAGATCAAGAAGCTTCTGAACAGTTGTCGGCTGTAGCTGAAGAGTTAAACTGTATGGCTGCTTGGTTCAGGGTGCTAACATGAGAAAGGCGAGTTGACCCAGATTGGTTCTAAATGGTTTTTAAGTATCAACATCATTTGCATTAGATAGATGGAAATTGTAAATTTAGCCTTTAAATGAATATGATGAGGCCAATCCATGCGATCAGAAGAAATTCAACAGTACAAAGAAATGGAGTGGTTTGGATACCAAGTACAGGAATCTCGTTATATGCTGTCAGAGCATGTAATTAGGTTTCTCATGGTAGGCAAGATTTCAATAGCAGACATTGAGAGAGTGCTCTTGACTGGTAACGTTTTGGAAGAGCGAAATAACGAATTGCGCGGGACTAGCTACCTTGTGTTCGGAGAGGCTGATGGCAAGCCATTTCATCTAGTCTGTGCCGACTTCAGAACTGGGTGGTTGGTGGTGTTATTTGCCTATTCGCCGGTAATGCCAGTTTGGGCAAGCCCCATTCGAAGAAACGATTGTGGAGGAGTTGCGATGGCAGAGTCTGTTGGCACGTGTTTTTTCTGTGGCGGAACGTTGTTGAGAATCACAATGGGAAACTTCGACTATCGGTTGGAGGGGCAGCTATACGTGGTAAAAAAGCTTCCGGCCACATTATGCCAACAGTGCGGCGAGAAATATCTCCAAGCGGACGTAGGGAAAAAGTTGAACGTGCTCATTGACGAAAAAAAGTTTTCGAGTTCGGAACAAGTGTTCGTCCTTGATTACGAGCCTGGTGAGGATTTGCTTTGAATGGCTTGGCACTTTCTGAACGGTATTTCCAGACGTTCGGTTTGCCGCTGATTTGTGACAAATTTTATGATTTCAAGGACCGTATTGCAGCGGGGTTGATCGGGCATGGGTCCGAGTGTCTTGGTTTTGATGATGAATTTTCCCGAGACCATGATTGGGGACCTGGATTCTGCATCTGGCTCACCGACTCAGATTATGAACGTATTGGGCAATCACTGACAAATGAATATCTAAAGCTTCCGAAGACATTCGAAGGATTTGAACGCAAATTCAGCGAATGGGGCGAGGGGCGCGTAGGCGTATTTGAATCAAGCGCTTTTTATCGCGGTTTCATGGGACGGCCTGATGTACCCGTGATGTTGTACGACTGGCTTGCCCTCCAGGAAAACTATCTTTCCGCATGCACTACAGGAAAGGTTTTTTATGATCCACTTGGCGAATTCACGAGGATTCGGCAGAAACTCCTTGCGTTTTATCCCGAAGATGTCCGAATCAAAAAGATGGCTGCACGTTGTATGTCGGCTGGACAGTCCGGACAGTACAATTTTATTCGTTCCCTGTTGCGTAGGGACTATTTTGCAGCGCAGTATGCAGAAACCAAGTTTTGCGCTGATATTATGTCACTGATTTATCTGCTGAACCGTTGTTATGCTCCATATTACAAATGGCTGCTACGAGGTGTTGTTGAACTTCCGGTTTTAGGGAAACTCATGTTTGAGAAAATATCTGAAATGGCAAGTTCGAATCGTCATGAGCAAAAAAGGATAATAATGGATGAAATATGTATCGTTGTGATCGAGGCGTTGCAGATGGAAAAGTTGACCGATTCTACAAGCGGTTTCCTTGTTGATCACGGGCCGATCTTGCAAGGGAAGATCACCGATTCAACCTTGCGTGCAATGGACGTCTGGGTTGGATAGCCGCAGATCCACTTAGGATTGTCTCGCAGGGGAGCGACTCATGAAGAAAATATTGGTAATCGGAGGTAGTTATTTTGCAGGACGTGTTTTTGTCGAGGAATTGCGGAAGGAAAAGGATCTGGATATCCACGTCTTTAATCGGGGGCGATATAGATTAGGTTTTGAACATATCACCGAGCATTGTGGCGATCGTGAGGAGGTCGTGCAAATTCGAAGTGCCATCCCCGAGGAAGAGTGGGATGCGGTGGTCGACTTTTGTGGTTATAACCCTTCGCATATCGAAAAAATGCTGTCGAACGTGCCGGGGAATATAAAACAATACATTTTTATCAGTACAACCACTATTTATGAAAAGAGCACCAACCTGCCAATCCGGGAAAATGCGCCGAAACTGTCTGGTCCACAAGCCGAACTGGGGCTGGTTGCGGATTACGGCTATGATAAATGGAGCGCAGAGTGCACATTACGGCAGGCATGTGGTCAAAAAGGGATTGTTTATACCATTCTAAGACCTGCGATCATTTACGGTTTTTATAATTATGCCCCTAGAGAACAATATTTTTTTGATCTTCTGAGGGAGAGAAAGACAATAGTCGTTCCAGATGGCAACCCGGCTCTTTTTTCATTCATATGGGTTGTTGACATGGCTCGGATGATTATACGCTGCATTGAAAATGAAAAGACGTACAATCAAGAATTCAATTTGTCATCGGATGAACTGGTTTCTTACCTGAGAATTATTGAGGTGCTGGAGGAAATCACCGGTGAAAAGATAGATGTATTGTACAAATCGGTTGATGAGATCAACAGAGAACGGATTCCACTCCCGTTTCCACTGGACGAACATCTGGTGTCAAGTGGACGAAAGTTGCATCAACTGCTGAATTTTGACTATACCCCATTTAAAAACGGTTTGCGCGAGACACTTGAGTATTACAATATGGTGCAGAAAAACCGTCAGCAATAAGAAGTCGACCCGAACATTATCAGTCACAGCAATACGACCATCCGTAACCAGACGATGCAGAGCTTAACAAGCTAAACGTTTGTAGACGCCTTCAAAGCGGCGAACTGTTCGTGCAAAGGCCGCCAGTACTTCCGGGTCAGTGCTATGGCATCGTTTGTTCGCCTCCATTAAGGATAATATCGCATGCTTTCTGATGGGGGGCAGAGAGGAACAGAGCATTCGGAAAAAATAGTTCCCTAATAGGAGGCGTCTCAGAAAGGAGCGTAGTAGTGTTGTCCTAATGTAGGAATTCAACAGTGATTACATTTGGCGATATGCGGCTTGGCTGCAAT
>JBAQPK010000643.1:0-1861 GCA_049305715.1 Desulfuromonadaceae bacterium
ATAGTAAACAACGCAGGCATTAATCCGCTGGGTGGGGCAGACGAGTTCAGTGATGCCGAACTTTCCGAAACCCTGCAGGTCAACCTGGTGGCACCGATGCGCCTGATACGCGCACTTTCTCCAGAGATGGCTCAGCGTGGTTATGGCCGCATAGTTAATATCAGTTCGATTTGGAGCGGAGTGGCAAAACCGCGCCGCTTCGTCTATGCAACCACCAAGGCAGGTGTCAACGGTATGACGCGGGCCTTGGCCGTCGAATTAGCAGCATCCGGGGTATTAGTCAATGCGGTGGCCCCTGGTTTTACAAACACGGAACTTACTCAGCAGAATAATTCCGCCGAGGCAATTCGCCAGATCGCTGCCACTATTCCGGCAGGCCGCCTGGCAGAGCCGAGGGAAATTGCCCAGGTTGTCTCTTTCCTTTGCTCGCAGAACAACAGTTATCTGACCGGACAGACTATTTTTGTGGACGGAGGTTTCACATGTCAGTAATAACCATCCGATCCAATCTGCGGGATTACACCGTGCATTTTCAGGACAATGCCGACTTTGTTGAAGGCTTCTCCCGCTTCCCGCAACGTCTTTTTGTCATCGATGAGTCAGTCTGGAGGCTTCACGGCAACGGCTGTCTCTCCACCATTCCCGATTCAGAACGGCTGGTTTTTCAGGTCAGCGAGGAACGAAAGAACCTCGACAGTGTTATGGAAATTTATGACCGCCTTATGGAGAGGTCCGCCAAGAAGAATATGGCGCTCATATCCATCGGTGGGGGGATTATTCAGGACATCACCGGCTTTGTCGCTTCGACCCTCTATCGCGGACTCAACTGGGTGTTTGTACCCACCACGCTGCTTGCTCAGGCAGACAGTTGCATTGGCAGCAAGACTTCCCTCAACTACAAGCGTTTCAAGAACATCATCGGCACGTTTTACCCTCCAAGCGAAGTACATATCTATGCTCCTTTCCTGCAGACCCTTGAAAAGTGTGATTTTCTGAGTGGAATGGGAGAGGTTGCCAAACTGCACATCATGGGTGGTGCCGATACTACATCCGCCCTGACAGATGCACTGCCGGCAATACTGGAGAGGGATAAGGCCGCATTGTTGTCGGCAATCCGGCGTTCACTTGCCGTCAAACTGAGCTACATGGAGGGAGACGAATTCGATACCGGTCGTCGCAATCTGCTCAATTACGGCCACTGTTTTGGACATGCATTGGAGACGGTCTGCAATTACGCAATTCCTCATGGGCAGGCTGTCGTGGTCGGCATGCTTGTGGCGAATCGCATTGCTGTAAAGCGTGGCCTGCTTTCAGCTGAAAACGATCGACGTATGGCTGAACAGTTGCTTGCATCACTGCTGGATTTCAAGCTGGAGCTGTCCAGGTTTTCTACCGTGGAATTGATAACGGCAATGAAACAGGATAAAAAACGGGTTGGTGAAGGACTTGTCATGGTTATGATTACGGACAAATTGGAGCTGGTAAAAGCTGATGACGTGACCCCGGAAGAAGTTGAGACTGTTCTAACGAATTCATTTCAGTAATTTACTCGTAGGGGGTAATTAAAATGCGGAATATTCAAGTGCTTGACTGTACATTGCGTGATGGCGGATTTGTAAATGACTGGAATTTCGGTGTGGGGAGCATTGTAAGTATCATCGGCAGGCTTGTTAAAGCCGATATCGATATCATTGAAGTAGGATTTATTGATAATAGAAGGCCGTATGACTTTAATCGTTCAATCTTTCCTGATACTGATTCCATAAAGCCCATTTTTAAAAATCTCGATACTGACAAAGCAATGATCCTGGGCATGATAGATTTTGGAACATGTCCCATTGAGGCGATAACGGAGCAAAAC
>JBAQPK010000644.1:0-4285 GCA_049305715.1 Desulfuromonadaceae bacterium
TTTCAGCTTTTACTTTTGGTTCGGCTATTTTTTCAGGCCGTCTGCCCGGGTAATCGTGTAAGCGAAGAAGCTATCACACAAAACCACAAACCGGGGCAGACGAAAGTCTCCCCGGTTTTTTGCTGTCTGTTTACTCAGTTCAGCCAGGGCCGGGGGGAAACTCTCGGCCCTGGCTGTTTGTGGGAAAGGAACGGGGATGATTATAGTAATGAAGGCGGGGGCTGCAAAGAAAGACAAGGATGAAGTCTTGAAGCGTATCAAGGAGATGGGGTACACGTCACATGTTATTCGCGGTACGACGCGCGATGTGATCGGCGCGATCGGTGACGAGCGCGGCAAGCTTGCTTTGCAGGCGCTTGAATCCCTCCATGGCGTGGAAAACGTTGTATCAATACTGCAACCCTATAAACTGGCTTCTCTTGAGGTCAAGAAGGAGGCCAGTGTGGTGCGGATCAGTGAACATGTCGTCATCGGAGGCTCGCAGATTGTTGTTATGGCAGGCCCCTGTTCGGTAGAGAGTGAGGAGCAGATTATTGAATCCGCCATTGCCGTCAAGAAAGCAGGAGCGCATATTCTGCGCGGCGGGGCTTTCAAGCCGCGCACCTCACCCTATTCCTTCCAGGGGCTTGAAGAAGAGGGGTTGAAACTGCTGGCCAAGGCGCGTGATCTGACCGGGCTCCCTTTTGTAACGGAGGTCATCGACCCTGAAACTGCTGACATGGTGGCGGCATATTCAGATATATTGCAGATTGGCGCCCGTAACTCTCAAAACTTTGCGCTGCTCAAAAAAGTCGGTCAGCTTGGCAAGCCGGTGCTGCTGAAAAGGGGCATGGCGATGACAATCCAGGAGCTCCTGATGAGCGCCGAATATATCATGAGCGAGGGGAACCAGTCCGTAATCCTCTGCGAGCGGGGTATCCGTACCTTTGAAACGGCCACCCGCAATACCCTCGATTTATCCGCCATTCCGGTGCTGAAAGGGAAAACGCACCTGCCGGTTGTCATCGATCCATCGCACGGAACCGGCAATCATCATTATGTCGCCCCGATGAGCTATGCAGCAGTGGCAGCGGGAGCCGACGGATTGATCGTTGAGGTGCACCCTGATCCTGAACACGCGTCGTCCGACGGTGCCCAGTCGCTGAAACCGGCTAAATTCGAGGCAATGATGCAGAAGCTGCGGCTGTTTGCCGAGGCGGACGGCAGAACATTGTAGTCCGGGATGAACGACAATATGATGAGACACAGGTGGCGGCTTCCGGCAGTTTCAGGAATGCCCCCTGTGTCTCATTGTATTGTTGTGTCGAGGAAGGTGCCGCGGATGTTTTTATTACTGCTTTAGACGTTGCGCGCGGATGGCATTTACTTTACGATGTTCTCATTTTTTTAGTGCGTTTGAAATTGTTTCCGCACTCATCAGGCCGGAAATAACTTCATGACTGCACGTATCCTGTTTGTCAAAGAGATGGGGGTAATCAATGAATTTCAGGTGCTTGTTTGTTGCGGCTGTCGCTTCGATGGTTTTTCTTGGAGGTACCGGTTCGGGGCGTGCGGCGGAAGCGGAGTCCATTCTCGAAAAAAGCATGTCCGATACCCTCGATACCTGGCGTGAAGGGCGCTATGAGCAGCTTTTTGAGCAGTTGGCGCATCGGGGCAAAACCTCCCGTGAAACATTTGTCAGAAAAATGCGTGAAACGACAACCCGGCCGGCCTGTTGCTGGCAGAAACTGGAGCATTTCAAGGTGTTGAACGAAAAGCGTACCGAGGCCACGGTGTATGCTAGAATCGGGCTTGAAGGCACTCCCGGCGGTGCGGAGTCAGCGACTCGTGAATTCAAGCTTACTCACCAGGAAGGGGTCTGGAAGATGCAGCTGGCGGATGTCCTGTCGATTGCAGGGGGGACGGGCAGCAAGGGGAGCGGTCCGAAACGGCACGCAGGGAAGGGCTCTCCGTACCGTCAGTAATATGGGATAGAGTCTTGATATTATCGCAATCGGGGAACGACGATGAATGATTCAACCGAACGGAGCGATCTGGCGGGATATGCCTGCGCCAGCGCAACTTCACGAGGTCGTAAACATCCTGAAGAGCTTCGTGATAACCGGCCGGCCTTCGAGCGGGACCGGGATCGCATTATCCATTGCGCCGCTTTCAGGCGGCTTGAGTACAAGACCCAGGTCTTCGTAAATCATGAGGGCGATTATTACCGTACCCGTCTGACCCACTCGCTGGAGGTGGCTCAAATCGGCAGGGCGATTGCCCGCAAGCTCCATCTGAACGAGGAGTTGACGGAGGCGCTGGCGCTTTCCCATGATCTGGGGCACACCCCCTTCGGACATACGGGAGAGGATGTTCTGAATCGACTGATGCAGGGTTTCGGCGGTTTTGAGCATAACATGCAGTCTTTTCGTGTCGTGGACGAACTGGAGGAGAGATATCCCGGATTCAACGGGCTGAATCTGACCTGGGAGGTGCGGGAGGGGATTATCAAGCACTCGACCCCCTATGACGCCGCCAGTGAAATCATGGCGGATTTCATGCCCGGAACCGTTCCCTCCATCGAAGGGCAGATCATCAATTTTGCCGACGAAATCGCGTATAACAACCATGATATCGATGACGGCCTGAAATCGGGTTATATAACGCTGGAGATGCTGGAGCAGGTGGACCTGTGGCATGACGTCTGTTCCGGGGTGCGGCGGAAATATCCGGCAATCGACGATAAACGCCTCGTATACCAGACAGTCAGCGCGTTGATAGGATTGCTGATCAGCGACATCTGTACGACCACATCAGCCAATCTTGCTGATCTTGGCATAGCTTCACTTGATGACCTGCGCCGCGTGAATCGCCACGTTGTCCATTTCAACGCCGACATCACCGGTCGTAATCTGGCGCTCAAAAAGTTCCTGTTCCAAAACCTGTACCGCCACCACAAGGTGGACAAGATGCGGGTAAAGGCTGAAATATTCATCACCCGTCTATTTGAAACGTATCTCCGCTACCCCAACCTGCTGCCGCCAAAATACCGCTCACGCCTGGAACGCTTCGGGCTCCAGCGGGTGGTCTGCGACTATATTGCCGGTATGACCGACCGGTTTGCACTGGATGAATACAAGCGGCTCTTCGAGCCGTATGAAAGAGTGTAACCATGAAAAAAACTGCGAAGTCCGGTCAGTTTGACTTTTTCGCCTTTCTCTCCCGAATGCGTTATATTAGCCGCTGGGGACTGATGCGCAACACCGTTCCGGAAAATATCCAGGAACACAGCCTCGATGTAGCCGTCATCGCACATGCGCTTGCAATGATCCGCAATACCTATTATGGAGGCAGCCTCGATCCTTCCCGCGCGGCACTGTACGGAATTTTTCACGATGCCAGTGAGATTTTCACCGGTGATATGCCGACGCCGGTCAAGCATTTCAATCCCAATTTTAAGCGGTCGTTTCATCAACTGGAGGACAGGGCCCGCAGGAAACTGCTGGCGATGCTTCCGCCGGAGCTGGCCGAAAAATATGAGCCGCTGTTCTTTTTCGATGATCAGGAAGAGTATGTCCGTCTGGTAAAGGCTGCCGACAAGATCGCGGCACTGACAAAATGCATCGAGGAGGGGAAGAGCGGAAACCACGAGTTCCGCCGGGCGGAAGCGGAACATTTTGAACAGCTGTCCGCAAGCCGGCTCCCCGAGGTGATCTACTTCCTCGGGAACTTTCTTCCCGGATACCGGTTATCGCTGGATGAACTGAATCTCGGGTAAACACTTAAGAGGTATATATGAAAATCGATTTTTCATCACTTGCGAGCGCCATTGGTCAGCTGGAAAAAAGCATCATGTATGCCAGGTCGGATATGGCTCAACAGGATGATGAATTGTTTGAGCAGTTACGGAACTCCGTCATTCAGTGCTTTGAATTTACCTACGAGCTAAGCTGGAAAATGCTGAAGCGATATCTGGAAGAAACAGCTGCGACTCCGGAAGAAATAGACGCCGGCACATTTCAAAACCTCATACGCAGGGGCAATGAGAAGGGATTGTTACGTTCCGACTGGGTGCGGTGGAAAGTATATCGGCAGGCGCGTACCGACAGCAGCCATACGTATGACGGCGATAAAGCCGAGGCAGTATATGAAATTGCCCCCGATTTTCTGGATGAAGCCCGTTACCTCTATCAGCAACTGATCAGCAGAAATCATCAAGAATGAAAACCGGATCAGATATTCCCGTCATTGACCTTAACCAGCGCGATTGGTGTGAGGTTAAGCGGATTCTTGCGCAGTACACCCC
>JBAQPK010000645.1:0-2860 GCA_049305715.1 Desulfuromonadaceae bacterium
CGGCGCCGCCTGAGGACACGAGAAAACAGATGGATCTGGCCCTTGAACCGAAACTGCTGGAGAAAACCCAGTATCTCGAAACCCAGAAAGAAATGGCCCGAAAAGATGAGGAAAACCGCCTGCTCAAGCAGCAGATGGAAGCATTTAAGAACGGTACAGCCGGCGCTGGAAGCGTGTCTACGCCTGTAACTTCAGCATCGCCAACACCCGGCCAGCCACCAGTTCAGGGACAACCCATCCCTGTTGCACAAGGAAATGGAGCACAGCCCATGTCTGGAAATGTTACTGCCGGTCGCAAGGGAGCCAAAGGTTCTGTCGCCTTTGCCTCGCCTCCACCGCCAAGTCTCTCAAAGGGAACGCTTCCTCTGCCGCCACCACCTCCCATGCCCGCAGGGGATCAGTATGTTCAGCCAGCAACGCCTCCTGAGACGGAGGTAGGGGATATTTCACTCGTGTCGAGTAGTAGCCAGGCGAAAATCCCGCCTGCTGAGGATAAAAAAAAAGAGACGACAGCCATGTATTTACCCCCTTCTTTCATGGAGGCGATTCTTCTCAGTGGCTTGGACGCCCCTACTTCATCGGACGCCAAAGGTAATCCGGTGCCAGCACTGCTGAAGGTTAAAACTCCTGCCTTTCTCCCCAACTCCGTGCGTGCCGACCTGAAGGGTTGCTACGTGATAGCGGACGGCAGAGGGAATCTTGCCACGGAGCGCGCAGAGCTTTTGCTGGTCTCTCTGTCGTGTCTCGATCGGAAGGGGAGGGCGGTCATCGACCAGAAAGTGAAAGGGTTTGTGGTTGACCAGGACTCGAAAATAGGTCTCAGGGGGCGTGTGGTCGCCAAAATGGGGAGCATGATCGCCAGGTCGATGATTGCCGGATTTTTCGGTGGCGTGGGAGATGTCATTCGGTCTTCAGCAACCACCACTGCCATCAGCCCGCTGGGAACTACCCAGACTGTCGGCGCCGCCGACCTGGCCAAGGCAGGGGTTGGCAATGGCCTGGCCAGTGGATTCAAGGACATCGAGAAGTTCTATATGGAACTGGCTCACCAGACCATGCCGGTCATTGAAGTTTCTGCGGCAAAGCCCGTGACGCTGGTAATCAGCGAAGGTGTGAATCTGGAAATAAAGAAGCTTCGCAAGGGAGGCGTTAAGTGAAAAGAGCGCTCTATTCAATCATAGCAACAGGATTTCTGTGCGGTTGTTCCGTGATCAACCCGTATCAAAGCGAATTCAGCTGTCCTGACACCTTCAAGGGGAAATGCGCCTCGGTTCGTGAGGTGTACATGGAGGATGCGGTTGCGGGAAAGCAAAACAGCTCGGAACAAAATAAGGTGGAAAACCTGGTAGCTAAAGCCCGTTGCAGTACCACGTACAGCTCAATGGAAGGCGAAGGTATGGTTAACACTTGTACCGATGCCGTTCCGGCAGATACGGGCGCAATATCCGCGGGAAGCGCAACAGCTACAGCTCCTGTCTCCGGGAACCTGGAAGAGAGGAACTATAACCAGTACCGTTCCTCGCTGTTCGACAAGTTCAACGGACTTCTCAAGGAACCGAAGACCCCGATAGTTGCTCCCCCGAAGGTCATGCGCGTTCTGCTCTTGCCGTACACCGGGCAGGAGAACGAATTCTACATGCTCCGCTATGTCTATTTCTTCGTGGATAAGCCGCGCTGGATTCTGGGGGATTCTGTTACCGCCGATGGGGAGGATGAATAGCCGTGGGATTACTTGTGAAGATATTCGGCGGCGCTGAGGCCGGGCCGGCGATTGACGACATCGTGTCAATGGCGGAGCGGGACAAGCTGGGTACGTTCTTCCCATGGGTCGCCTATGACGATCAGGATAAATGCTATTTCAACGCTGACGACACTATAGGGATGATGTGGGAGTGCTCACCGCTCTGCTTTGCCGGGGAGACGACGATTACCACCCTACAGGCGCTATTCCGCTTGAGTGTACCGGAAAAGACGGTCATCCAGTTCATCCTTTATGCCGACCCCCATGTCAGACCGATCCTTGACGACTTCAAGGCGATGAAGTCACGGGAAATGAACCTGGTGCAGGAGGTTAACGACAACCTTGCCCGATTTTACGAAGGGGGGGCTGAAGGTTTGGCGAGTCTAAACGGCATTCCGGTCCGGAATTTCCGGGCATTCTTCACGATCAAGTTTCCGGTGTCTGAAGTGGAAAAGCTCAATCTGGGAGAGATCCGGGGAACGATCCAGGAAACCTTGCAGGGGGCAGGCCTCCATCCCGAAAATATCGAGCCCTCGTATCTTCTCGACTGGATGCGTCGAGTGTTCAACGAAGAAGTGTCATTGAACAACGACGCCTACGACGAATCGAAAGAGATCCGCAGACAGGTGCTCTTCTCTACCCCCGTGGAGACAAAGTTCTCGCGGATCGAAATAGGGAAAAAGTATTTCCGCTGCATCACTCCCCGTGTCTACCCGAAAACCGGGACTACTATCCAGACCAACAAGCTCTTCGGAGGTATCATGGGACACCTTACCGATGGTGACCAGATCCGGACGCCATTTCTCTACAGCATCAACGTCCTTATGAAGAACCAGAAGTCGAAACTCCATACCAAGTGCAACGTCATCCTGCAGCAGAAAGGGGTCGGCTCCTTTGCCCCGTCTCTCGCCCGGAAACAGGAAGAGCACATGTGGGCTGCCGACGAACTGGAACGGGGAACACTCTTTCTCAAGGTGATCCCGACGCTCTGGGTCTTTGGCACGGATGAAAGGCTGGTGAACGAATCCGTAACCAGGTCGAAGCGGGTCTGGGAGGGGCAGAATTTCGTGATGCAGGAAGACAAGGGGATTCTGATGCCGCTGTTCCTGTTGTCACTGC
>JBAQPK010000646.1:0-1799 GCA_049305715.1 Desulfuromonadaceae bacterium
CTAACCTCGTAAAAAGAAGGATTTATTCCTTTTTTATTTTTTTGCGTGTGTATATTTGCATATATTATGAAGGTAAAATCATCAGTTAAAAAAATCTGCGCGAAATGCAAAATGGTCAGACGGAAAGGCCGCGTCCATGTTATTTGCGATAACCCGCGCCATAAGCAAAAACAAGGCTAAAACAATATGAGAGTATTAGGCATTACCATCCCCGAAGAGAAGCGTTTAGAGATTGGCTTAACCATCCTGTACGGTATTGGCCGGGAAAGAGCGCGTCAGATTTTAACTAAGGCCAAAATTGACCACGGCAAGCGCCCCAAGGAGCTTTCTCCCGAAGACGAAAATAAAATAAGAAAAGAAATTGAAGGCCTGAAACTTGAAGGCGACCTCCGCCGAGAAGTTTCCCAGAACATAAAACGCCTGAAGGACATAAAATCTTACCGAGGAACGCGTCACACCAGGCGTTTGCCGGTCAGAGGACAGAGAACTAAGACTAATTCAAGAACCGTGCGCGGTAACGTCAGAAAGACAATGGGCAGCTGACGACGCAAGACTGAATAGACATAAAATATATGGGAAAGAAAAAAATTGTCACTAAAGGAGAAGGAGAAGGAGACGCCGCTAAAGCCGGACGTCCTTCGTCTAAGACACCGAAGAGAAGAGTCTCCATGGGTACTCTTTATGTACAGTCCACATACAATAATACTAAGCTCATGCTTACGGACAAAGAAGGAAATGCCTTAATCTGGTCTTCTTCAGGTTCCGTAGGTTTCAAAGGAGCCAAAAAGGGCACGCCGTTTGCCGCCGCCAAAGTCGGAGAATTAGTCGGAGAGAAAGCCGTGCAGGCGGGTATAAAAGAGATTGACGTGGTTGTCCGCGGAGTAGGCTCGGGAAGAGAATCGGCCATACGCGGTTTTATTTCAAAAGGAATAGAGCTTACGGGTATAAAGGACCGCACCCCGGTTCCTCATAATGGTCCGAAACCTAAAAAACCGAGAACAGTATAAAAATATCATGATTAGAGATAAAAAATGCGCAACATGCAGACGTGCCGGAGAAAAGCTTTTCCTGAAAGGAGAGAAGTGTTTTACCCCTAAGTGCGTTTTCATGAAGAAGCCTTACGCCCCGGGAAAGATAGACTCTGAAAGGAAACACCGTTCGGTCACGACGGAATACGGCCTTCAGTTAAGGGAGAAGCAGAAGGTAAGAAATACTTACGGAGTGGGAGAAAGGCAGTTTTCAAATTACATCAAAGAAGTTACCGCCTTGAAGGGAATTAACCCGGCTGAAAAACTTTACGAAATGCTGGAGCGCCGTCTTGATAACGTTGTTTTCAGGATGGGTCTCGGCAAGTCCCGCACTCATGCCCGCCAGCTCGTGGCTCACGGCCATATATTGGTCAACGGAAGAAGGTTCTCTATTCCTTCGCACCAGGTCCGTGTAGGAGACGTTGTTTCCGTGCGAGAGGGGAGCAAGGGCCGCCCGGTTTTTGTAGAGACCTTTAAAAAGCTTCCGGAACTTACCAACACTCCTTCGTGGCTAACACTTAGACCGGATAAGGCCGAGGGCGAACTTAAGTCGGCGCCGAAGGAGAAGAATTTACCGTTTAACCTTTCTACCGTAATCGAATTCTACAGCCGTTAAAATTATCAAACAAAATTTTTATTTATTTATAAATTTAAAAAGCAATATGTCAGATCACACAATAATTTTGCCGTCGAAACCAAAGGTCATCTCCGAAGAGGGGTGGGGCGGTGTTTATGAAATTGACGGGCTTTATCCGGGCTACGGACATACGC
>JBAQPK010000647.1:0-1561 GCA_049305715.1 Desulfuromonadaceae bacterium
GTGGTGGGGCGCAGTGATCAGTGCGGGGTAGGGGGATGGGGCTTGAGAGAGCTGGTTCCGCTTGGGCCGACAAACAACACTAAATATAGGGGAGTGTTTGAATGGATAAGTAGAGAAAACGGGAGCCTCCAGGTGGCGGACAGCTCATAATGAGCGGCAGGGTCGAATAAATCGCCCCGAGTCAGACCCACAGGAGGCTCCCATGGAAACACTCTACTACATCGGTCTCGACGTTCACAAGAAAACGATTGCCTACTGCATCAAAACCGTTGGTGGCAAGACCATGCGCCAAGGAGTGATCAGCGCCGGGCGCAACGAATTACGACAATGGCTGGTTGACCTGCCCGGCCCCTGGATGGGAGCGATGGAGGCGACGCTCTTCACCGGATGGATCTATGATTTCCTTAAACCCCATGCGGTGGAGCTGAAGGTCGCTCACCCGGAGATGCTCAAGGCGATCACGGCGGCCAAGAAGAAAAACGACCGGGCCGACGCGGAAAAGCTGGCGGATTTGCTGCGGGTCAACCTGTTGCCGGAATGCACCATGATGTCCGAGGATTTGCGGGAGCTGCGGCGGATTCTGCGCTATCGGAACCTGGTGGTCCGTACTGCCATCAAAATGAAGAATAAAATTTCCGGCCTGCTCATGGAGGTCGGTGCTCCCCACAACAAACAGCGTCTGCACGGAAAAAAATATTTCGGTGAACTGCTGGAGCGGGTGGAGGATGTGCCGGAGTCGGTCAAGGATATGTTGCGGTTGAGCCGGAGCAATTTGGAACTGTTCACGGCCATCCAGAAAAAGTTGGTCAGCACGTTGAGGGAGAAGGATCTTATCCGAGAGAGGGTCGAACTGTTGCAGAGCATTCCGGGCGTGGGAGAGATCATGGCCCTGACCTGGGTTCTGGAAGTCGGCGATCCCGGACGATTCGGCAATTCTCGCCAGGCGGTGAGCTATTGCGGCTTGTGCAGCGCCCAGCGGGAATCAGCCGGGAAAGAACAACGGGGACCGATCTCCAAGAAGCGCAACAAACATCTACAGACCATGCTGATCGAAGCAGCCAAACTGGCGCCCCGCTGGAATCCGCAATTGGCCGTACTGCACGACAAAGAGCTGACGCGAGGTAACCGAAACCGGGCGACATTGGCGGTCGCCCGTATGTTGGTGGAATTCCTGCTGGCGGTTGATCGGCGCGGCACCCCGTTTACCGCAGAAGCGCCAAGACGGGTCGCGTAGCACGGCAAAAACTAAAATGGCCCTTTTGCTCCAACGATCTTCCCGCCGGGCCTTGCCGAATTAGGGACTGCATGAACAGCTTCTGTTGCATGCCCTTGGGAGTGTTTCAAGGCCGGTGGGTTGGCCCAAACTCAATCTTCCGTGACGGGGATATCCCCGAAGACGGCAAATGGATGTCTGGTCGCCGGATCGCTGGCGGACCACAAGAAGAGATTTAAAAAGATTGGACGGAAGGAAGGGCAACACATAAGGCCACCGGATGAGGTCCGGGAGGTCGACGGGAAACCTCCGTTTTCCCCTTGACTTTACTTATCATGGATGTCCCTA
>JBAQPK010000648.1:0-4096 GCA_049305715.1 Desulfuromonadaceae bacterium
ATTCAGCACGCAGTGCGTGCCAAATTAGAGCACCATTTTTGGGTTACGACGGCTGGGCACTCAGCTTTTAACCCGGTAGAACCCTTTCTTCGGATCCCCGACAAACTCAATCATTCCCCGCGCTTTCAGGTCGGCGATATCCCGCTTGGCGCTTTTCTCGGCAACCTTCCAGTGCGCGGCAATATCCGCGGCCCTGAACTGCCTACCCGCTGAAAGCTGTTCCAAAAACCATTGCTGTCTTTCGTTTGCAGGGACATTTGCAGGGACATTTGCAGGGACATTTATTGTCTCGACAGGAAGCTCGGCCAGGAAATCCGCGTGGACAGGCAGAACAGTCAGGAAGTAGGTACGGTCATCGTCCGTATCGAAGACCGGCTCCGGAGAACCGTTAGTACGCATGGCTTTCTTGATTCTGGGAATACCGGTGGCTTTCCCCTCGGTTAGTTCCAGTTCCTTCAGAAATTCACCGATCCTGCGGTTTCGGTACCTCCGGGAGACGATGTTGCCAGTGGCAATGTCCTCCCTCCGGACCGATCTGTCCGGTCCGGGAAAGCTCAGGATCTCGATGCGGTCGGGATGAATCCTGACCTCCACCGGCTCACGGATTTCGTAACTGCGGTGGTACATCGCGTTTACCAGGGCTTCCTCTATGGCCTCATAGGGATAGTTGAAATAACGAAGCGCTTCCGCCTGTTGCGGCACCTTGCGGATATGCTCGGCAATGAACGTTGCCTGAATGTAGTTCAAGGCATTCCGCAGTTGCCGATGGATCGGCCCCTCGAAGATTTTTTCGCTCATTTCATCGCCGCCGGGGGAGGTCTTGAAATGCACCAGTTCGATTCGCGAATAGGGAAAAAAGTCGTGGGGGCGTTCGTTGAAGAACATCAAACCGACGTTACGGGGCTTCAAATATTCGGGAGGTCCATCCACAATCATCATCTTCCCGCAGATCTGTTCAAAGGGAAGCTTGACCGACTGCTCGAAGAGTGCGCTCTTGATCTCCTGGAGGAATGACTGGATAAGGCCGAGGTTCAGGTCGTCTATCCCGGCCTTATGGTTGATCCTGTCGTCGAAGGGAACATTGGCCGCCAACTCCACCAGCTCTCTTTCGTCTTCGGTCTTGGCTTTGACCGTACTGGAGAACCTGCGGATGTAAAAATAGGCTTCATAATTGCGTTCGAAGCGTTCGACAAGTTCGTGGATTATTTGAGGTGCCGGTGTGGTGTTCATATCACTTCCTATGCATCAAAACTGAAATCACGGCAACCCGGCCAGCCAGAGCCAGGCCGGAGCTACAATAATCTTTTGCTCCCCATTGGTGAAGACTCGATACCCCTCCCCTTCATTCACCAACTGCACGGCAGGCACATTCAGCACCTGCTGAAACTTCTTCAGCGTTGCTGACGGCTGCAGATCCGCCATCTTTGCCTCAACCAGCAGGAAGGGCTCATTATCCCTGGCAAGCATAAAATCAACCTCCTGCTGTTCCTTGTTCTTGATAAAATGAAGCGAAAAATTCCCATAGCCCAGATCGTTCCAGGAGGTAACTGCCCGCCACAAATCCAGGGCCACCATGTTTTCAAACCGGGCTCCCTTGTCCATGATACGCGGCGTATCGAACAGGTATATCTTGCGTTCTTTCTGGATGGCGCGGGCAATTCTTGACGTCCAAGGGGTAATGGAAAACAACATGAAGAATCGTTCAAAGACAGAAATCCAGCTCTGTACGGAATTATACGACACCTGCAGGTCTCGAGATAACGATGGAATCGACAGGGGACTTCCCACCTTGGAAGGGAGCAGATGATAGAGGGTCTCCATTGCTGCAGACGACTTGATATCGGTAATATCCCGGATATCCTCGCGAATCAACTGATGGGCATAGCCGCCTGACCAGCGCCGCCATGTTGTTATCTTACCGGAAAGATATGGTTCCGGAAAACCGCTTAACGCAGCCAGATTCTCCCATATCTGCCGCAGTTCTTGGCTTCTGTCGGTATCTATCCTTAGTGGGTCGGCGATAAATTGCTCAAACGAGGAAGCCTGTTCTCCCAGTTCCGCCAGGGTGAATGGCCAGAGATAAAACATGAAATAACGCCCCGCCAGAGAATCGCCGCCTTTCTGGTAGATATCGAGGCGCCCGCTGCCGGAAACCAGAAACTGATAGGTGTCGTGAAACTGGTCATAAATGCCCTTGAGATAATTTTTCCAATCCCGGTACTTGTGGATCTCATCCAGGATTATCAGTGGCCGACCATCCCCCTTCCTCTCCACCTCTTCAAAAAATGTGCTGTTTTTCAGCAACTTTTCCCGATGCGATAAAATGTCCCAGTTAAAATAGAGCGCACTGGCGTATTCCTCCGCAATGATTTTCGTGAGTGTTGTCTTGCCGGACTGCCGTGGACCGGCGAGAAATATCATCGCCTTTTCGGCAGAGAGCTCGTCCCAGATTTTTTTATATCTTTTTCGTTTCCACATGGCGTCTATTATTGTCCATACTGAAAAATAGTCAAGGCCATTTTTCAACAGACTGAAATATAGCCAGATCATCCTCAGCAGCTTTCAGCTCAGACTCTTCTTCCCGTTCCCAATCATATTCAATTGCTATTTTGCCGCGAAGAGCAAGCAAGTCCTCTATCTTTTTTATCTTCATATCACAACCGATTCATCAGACTCGCCGCGCAGGCGGCGCCAAAACCGTTGTCGATATTGACAACCGTCACCCCGGATGCGCAGGAGTTGAGCATTCCCAGCAGGGCCGCAATGCCGCCGAAGGAAGCGCCATACCCGACCGAGGTCGGCACGGCGATCACCGGCTTGTCTACGAGTCCTCCGACCACCGAAGGAAGCGCCCCTTCCATCCCCGCCACCACGATGATGACTGCGGCGGCGCCCAATTGCTCACTCCGGGCGAGCAACCGGTGAATACCGGCCACGCCGACATCGTAGACATGCTCGACTTGATTGCCGAGAAAACGGGCCGTTACCAGCGCCTCGGCCGCAACCGGGATATCGGACGTGCCGGCTGAAACGACCAGAATCGTACCCTTACCACGTTGTTCCGGCGGCTGGAGCTCAAGGGTCATACAGCGGGCCTCGGCATGATAGGACGCCGCAGGGAAGGCATGCAAAAGCTGACCCGCCTTCTCCTTGTCCAGGCGCGTCACAAGGATGTTGCCACCCCTGTCAGACATGGCGGCGGCTATTGCCACGATCTGCTCCGCTGTTTTACCCTCGCCGAAGATCATTTCCGGCATCCCCTGGCGTAATTGGCGATGGTGATCAACCTGGGCACAGCCGATATCCTGAAAAGGGAGCTGGCGTAACTGCAGCAGGGCATCATCTATGGAGAGCCCCCCCTGCCGAACCGAATTGAGCATGGTCTTGAGATTGTGTTGATTCATGGCCGCATCCCTGATTATATCGATTTGAACTGGTGTCTTTATACCACGCCTGCAGCAGTTTTCTATGCAAAACCTGCCCTATCGTCGATATTACACCATCAAAAAAATGTTCACCGGTTTACTTTTTCTCAACAGTTATGCTACAAGTTACGAATACTTGAACCATGCGAGGTCGAAAAATGGGTAAAACAACTGCAGAAAAGATATTTGATGCTCATCTGGTAAATGAACCCTTTCCCGGCACCAAAGTGCTGCGCCTGGATGCGGTACTCTGCCATGAGATCACGACACCGATTGCCATTGATGACCTGATCCGGCGCGGCAAGGACCGCGTTTTTGATCCGACGAAGATCAAGGCGGTTATCGACCATGTCACCCCCAGCAAGGATTCCAAGACCGCCACCCAGGCCAAAATCCTACGTGACTGGGCCAGGCGTCACGGGATCAGGGATTTTTTTGATGTCGGCGCTAACGGCGTCTGCCACGCCCTCTTCCCCGAGCGCGGCTTCATCCGCCCCGGCTACACGGTTATCATGGGCGACTCCCACACCTGCACCCACGGCGCCTTCGGGGCCTTTGCGGCCGGGGTGGGAACGACTGATTTGGAAGTCGGCATCCTGAAAGGAGTCTGCTCCTTCCGCACCCCGCAGACCATCAAGGTCACCATCAAGGGCACCCTGGCGGCCGGGGTC
>JBAQPK010000649.1:0-4183 GCA_049305715.1 Desulfuromonadaceae bacterium
GTCCTGTACCCTTCGATGATTTCCCGGATATGGTTTTCCGGTTCCATGCGGGCAACCACCAGATAGTAGCTGTCAGGCGTAAGGTCCCACATGTCGAGGAGCGAGGGGTCCGGCGGCATATTCACAACCGGCGCACCGTAGGGGATTACGCTGCAGGGTGACAAAAGGTGATGGCGTGTTTCGAGGTGAGTCCTGATCCCATCGGCGTCGGCGATAATCCGATCGGGAATCCAGGTTGACAGCCACTCCATCAGTTTAAAATAAAGCCTTGCCCCCGTGTTCCACTTGGCCCGCGCCCACTCGATCCCGTCGACATTCAGCCAGACACGTGTGCCCCAAAATCTTGGGAGCAGACAGAACGGCGTGGCGCCGTATCCCAGCATATAGACCACATCGTAACTACTGCGGGCATGCCACAGGCAACGCAGGTCAAAAACAATTGTGGTCAGAGGGCCACACTTGGTGGATGGGACATGGACGAGTCGGATCCCCCGGTATTTTGCCGTTTGTTCCACAGTTTCAGCCTCGCAGTAGACCGTCACCTCGATCCCCTGGGCAACCAGGCGCAGGGCCAGTTCTTCGGCAAAGGTTTCGAAGCCGCCATAACGGGCTGGAATGCCCCTCGTACCGAGTATTGCCAACCTCATGATGGTTTTCTTCCTGCAACGATAATCTGCGATATGTAGCGAATTCCGAGCTTATGGAGCACTCTGTCAAGAGGCGTCAATAAGACATTGGCAACTTTACGGAGTCTGTTCATTATCCGCCGCAACGCGGTGGCAATTGTTTTGTATTTAAATTCCCCGCCACGCAAACTGTTTTTATTCTTTGATCGAAAGAATGTGCCCAGAAAATGACGAGTCAGTTCATACGTGCTCATCTGCTCTCCACTATGAAGACTTTTCATGCCTAATCCCGACAAGCAGGCTTCCAGAGATTTTATGGTAAATCTGGATAAGTGATGGGGAGGATAATCGAGGGGGGGACGCCAGCACATATTGTTGTTCGGCGTGGATATGATAATCACCCCATCATCCTTCAGCAACCGCAGAATATTGACAAGAAAAGGTCTGGCTTCAGGAAGATGCTCCAGAACATCAAAGAGGGTGATTACGTCGAAACGGTTACCTTGTGAAATGCTTTGTTCAACGGAAACCGTTGAGATTCTGGCGCCAAGACCAAGTTTCTCCTGTCCATAAGACACAGCTATCTTGTTGAAATCAATTCCATAGGCATCAAACCCCAACGATAATAATTTGTTCACGAAAAAGCCGTTAAAACAACCCACGTCCAACACTGCGGTCTTCCCTGCCTGGAAATTTGATTGCAAGAATCGGATGGCATCAACATGATGCCACAGAATGAGATCTTCAGAACTGCTTGCGACAGTCAGATCATCGCTATAATCCGCGTCGTTTTCGTAAAGTCCTGCCGCAATGTCAGGGGCAGGTGCAGAGAAATGCTCATAGCCACAAACCATGCACTTGTAGTGATCATAGCCGTTGTGCACTGAAATCTTCGCTATCTTATTCGAGCTGCAACATTCGCAAAGATAATTGTTCAATTCATATTTCCTAAATAATGATCAAGTGTCAGTTCAGCAAGCCATGTTGCGTTATATTTTGTCTCGCAGTAGTGACGGGATCGCGAATATGCCATGGCAAGCATTTCGGCATCTACAGTCATAAGCTTTGTGACCAAAGATTGTGCATCTCCGACCTTGCATAGATAACCGTTCCAGCCATCGATCACTGTTTCTCTGCAGCCGGGTGCGTCGGTTGTTACGATCACTTTGCCGAGCGCCAGAGCCTCAATCAACGAACGTGGTGTCCCTTCTCGAGAGGATGGCAACGCCACAATATCCGAAGCAATCATATAGTCTTTGATATTGTCCTTGAAACCTAAATAATGGACGCCACAGTCAAGGGCATATTTTTCTATGCCCTCTTTTGAAATTCTTCTCGCAGACTCAGGGTCAACAAGGCCTAAATGTAAAAATGCGTACTTACCAGGCTCCAGTTCATTGATGGTTTTGGCTGCCTGGTAATACTCAAAGAAACCTTTTTCCGGCACCCCCCGAGCAGGGAAAAGTACTATTTTACGTTCGAGCAAATTAACGCCTAACTCTTCGCCCAGTCTTGCTCTGCTCTGTGCAATTTCTTCTTTAGCCGGAAGATAATATTCAGCAAGATCCAGTCCGGAACCATAGGTCAAAACGGCTTTTTGAGGGTTCATAATCTTTCTCGAAATGAAATACTCCATGTCATCAGGATTCTGGAAAAATACAGATTTGACAAATATGAGCGCTAATTTATATTGTGCCAGAAGCAACCAACGCATCAACTTTGTTTTGGGATCATCATGCATAAAAAGGGAGCCAAGACCGGTGATAGTAATGAAAATACCGTTCACACCGGCAAACCAGGCTGCAATTGTTCCAAAGATTGCCGGTTTATGGGTGAAATTGTGTACGATGTCCGGTCTCTGCTGCTTGATAAGGTAATAAAGTGTTGTCAACAACCGGAAGTTCTTGAAGGGTGACACTGAGTGTCGTGCAAAATCCAGGGAAACCGGTTTCACTTCCAGCGCTTTTAGCAGATCGAAATAACGACTTTCCGAACTGATTGAAGCGACCTCATGCCCTGATGAAACCAATTTTTCTATAATGGGTTTACGAAAGACATAAAGCGCGCCATCAGTATTACATATCATGAGTACTTTCATTTTGTTCTTTCCTGCTCAAGCCACGCCTGAAACATGAGCACATTCCAGAGATGATACTCCCAGTCCCTGCGTTCCGAAATATGCTCCAACCATCTTTGTCGTACCACCTTCGGATTCAGAAACCCTTCGCTGCGGAGTCTGGACTCATCAAGGAGTTGCTCAGCCCATTCGCGCAACGGACCACGCAGCCATGCCCCCAATGGGATACCAAAACCCTGCTTTGGACGTTCAACAAGCTTTCTTGGCACATGCCTGTCCAGCACCTGACGAAGAATCCACTTGCTTTGTCCATTGCGAATTTTCAGCCCGAACGGCAAACTTAAGGCAAACTCCACAACACGATGATCAAGAAATGGCACCCGGGTCTCCAGGCTTACCCCCATTGCTGCGCGGTCAATCTTAACGAGAATATCGTCGGGCAGATAGGTGACACTGTCCATCAACATGATTTGCTCCGACATGTTCAGCAAATCAAGCCGGTTGAGAATGTTTTCGGGTACAAGGTTGAGGGCAGATTTGCTGCCAATAACGACTCCATCATTATCTTGCCAGCGAGAAATACATATATCATACATGGCTGCGGGGGAATCTGCCCGGAGCAGTTCGGCAAGTCGATACGCCTTGTAAACAGGAGCGTGATAGCGTTCTATTGAAGGAAGAAGCGAGAGTAGAGTTTGCAACTGCTGTGGTGACAAATATCTTATCATGTCAGATATAGTCTTACGTACTGGGAGCGGCCACCAGCCAATCTTCTGCCAAATCTGATTGAGCCAGGAGTGTCGGGTATACCCACCAAACAGCTCGTCTCCGCCATCTCCCGATAACGAGACCGTGACGTGCTGTCTTGCCAGTTGGGATACTAGAAATGTCGGAATCTGCGAAGAATCGGAAAATGGTTCATCATAGAGCGTCGGCAGGCGGGGGATTATTGCCAATGAATCTTCCGGCGACACATATAATTCGGTATGCTCTGTCCCTAGATGACATGCTACCTTCTTGGCAAAATTGGCTTCGTTGCAGCTATCCTCATGGAAGCCGATGGTAAACGTCTTCACTGGCCTGGAAGAGTTGTATTGCATCAATGCCACAATTGTGGCTGAATCAATCCCCCCTGACAGAAAAGCTCCCAATGGCACATCAGATATCTGTTGCGAAATTACGGCATCTGTCAGCGTACGCTCAAGCACTTCAACCGCTTCCCTTTCCGTTCCTTTGAAAGGTTGTGAATGCCCCAGCTCTGCGGCATCAAGCACTGACCAATATGGACGAAGCGAAACTCCCTTTTTCTGGAAAGATTCAAAGGGGGGTGGTGTATCGACACCCCAAGGGGGGACACTGCAGGCTTCTCTTTCCAATGTCAGTATTGTTCCCGGACAAAGTTTGTAGATGCCGCGATAGATTGAGTAGGGTGAAGGTACACAACTTTGGCGCATAAAAAGAGCAATGGCATCACGGTTAA
>JBAQPK010000650.1:0-5387 GCA_049305715.1 Desulfuromonadaceae bacterium
TGGACGAGGTCCATGGCGCCCCCCATTCCTTTGACCATCTTGCCGGGAATCACCCAGTTGGCCAAATCGCCCGAAACTGACGCTTCCATCCCCCCCAGAATAGCCAGATCGATGTGTCCGCCGCGGATCATAGCAAACGATTCGGCACTGCTGAAGGTGCAGGATCCGGGGATCATCGTGATGGTCTCCTTCCCGGCGTTGATCAGGTCGGGATCGAGTTCATCCTCCGTCGGGTAGGGGCCGATGCCGAGCAGGCCGTTCTCGGACTGCAGCACAACCGTTTTCCCTGAGGGAATATAATTTGCCACGAGGGTCGGCATGCCGATCCCCAGGTTGACGTAGTAGCCATCCTCTATTTCCTGGGCGGCCCGTTGGGCCATCTCTTCGCGTGTCAATGCCATGTCGATTCCTTTCTGTTTTCGGGCTTTCTATTTCCGGGTCGTGCGGCGCTCGATCCGTTTTTCGTAACCGCTGCAGGCGATGATACGCTGCACGTAGATGCTGGGGGTATGAATCTGGTCGGGGTCCAGCTCACCGGTTTCAACCAGCTCCTCCACCTCGGCAACCGTGATCCGGCCGGCGGCCGCCATCATCGGGTTGAAGTTGCGGGCGGTCTTCCGGTAGACCAGGTTGCCGAAACGGTCCCCCTTCCAGGCCTTGATGATTGCAAAATCCGCCGTCAGACCGGTTTCAAGCAGGTACTCCTTTGCGCCGAACATCCTTGTTTCGCGCCCCTCCGCAATCGGGGTTCCGACCCCGGCCGGGGTATAGAAGGCCGGGATGCCGGCGCCGCCGGCCCGGATCCGTTCCGCCAGGGTGCCCTGCGGGACCAGTTCCACCTCCAGCTCTCCCGCCAGATACTGGCGTTCGAACTCCCTGTTCTCCCCGACATAGGAGGAGACCATTTTTCTGATCTGCCGGTTCTGGAGCAGGATGCCAAGCCCCCACCCGTCCACGCCGCAGTTGTTGGAGATAACCGTCAGGTCGCGTACGCCGGACTCCCGCACTCCCTGAATCAGTTTTTCCGGGATGCCGACCAGCCCGAACCCGCCCGCCATGACGCTGGCGCCGTCGTGAATCCCCTCCAGCGCTTCCTGAATGCTTGTACAGACGACCGCCATCCCCCACCTCCATCACGGTTTTTCTGCCCGAATCATTGATTTCGAAAACCGGATACTCATTCGTTCATATATTCTACTTTACAATCGCTGTTCGAGCAAATTCATCCCTTTCCGCTTGACGCTGTTGGTATGAGCGGCTACAACCGTTTCATGGTTCTGGAAAGAAGCCGGGGGACTAACCGACGTGATTTTGAGAAGATTGAGGGATTACGCCTTGAAGTGCGGCAGGCGTAGTTTATCCACTTCTCATATGCACACAGGATAAATGTTCCATTTGGGAAGAAAATACCATGATATTTAGTATTGATATTCCGAAATTTCATGGTAAATTGTAAACATGATAATTCGTCAATCACATCTTTCGCAACTCGCCGATAACCTGTCTGATTTTCCGGTCGTAGCCCTGCTTGGCCCTCGCCAGGTTGGCAAGACAACACTTGCCCGTCAACTGGCGGCGCAGTGGCAAGGCCCGGTCAAGCGTTTTGACCTGGAAGACCCGGATGATCAGGCGCGTCTCGCAGACCCCGCCTTTGTCCTTCGTCCGCTGACCGGCCTGGTCGTGCTGGATGAAATTCAGCTTCGTCCTGACCTGTTTTCACTCTTGCGGGTGCTGGCAGATCGTGAGGGAACTCCAGCCCGTTTTCTGATCCTGGGGAGCGCGGCGCCGGAATTGATGCGGCATACGGCGGAGACCCTTGCCGGACGGGTAGTTTTTCATGAACTTGACGGCTTGGCGCTACATGAAATTATCGCTGACCCGGCCGATGTAGCCGCGCTGGACATGCGCTGGCTGAGAGGCGGTTTCCCCCGGGCTTTGCTGGCCGGAAGCAGCAAGGGTAGTCGAGAATGGCGCGAAGCTTTCATCCGCACCTACCTTGAGCGGGATTTACCACAACTGGGCATTAATCTTTCCGCTGTGACCATGCGGCGTTTTTGGACCATGCTTGCCCATTACCATGGCCAGACCTGGAACGGAAGCGAGTTGGGTCGGGCATTGGGGGTCAGCGACAAAACGGTTGCCCGTTGGCTTGATATCCTTGAGGGAACCTACATGGCCTTTCGCCTGCTCCCTTGGCACACGAATCTCGGCAAGCGTCAGGTAAAAGCCCCCAAGGTCTATGTGGCGGATTCGGGCATCCTGCATACCTTGCTTGGGGTGCAGGGAACTGATTCTCTGCTGGCTCACCCCAAATGCGGCGCATCCTGGGAAGGATGCATGATCCGTGAGGTACTGCGCTGCACCGGTACCCGGCGCGATCAAGCGTATTTCTGGGGGGTGCATACCGGCGCCGAGCTTGACTTGCTGATCAGGCAGGATGGGCGGAACATAGGGTTCGAGTTCAAGCTGACCCGCTCGCCAAAGGTCACCACCTCTATGAGGTCAGCCCGCGAGGCACTCGGTCTGGATCGGCTCTATGTCGTCTGCCACGGCGAGGGAGAACCGTGGCCACTGGCCGAAGGGATCGTCGCCCTGCCGGCATTGTGCCTGGCATCTCCGGGCTGGTTTCCTTGACATGAGAGTCTTGACGGGATTGCAGCAAACGGCAGAAATCAATTGCTGAAAAAATCTAGCAACGGAACCAGATACTGTTGTCCACGCCTCGGGATAAATGTTCCATTTTGGCAGATCACCGGTTTACGCGCACGCGCGTGAACCGGTGATCAACGAGTTATAGCATTTGACAAACACACGCTTCTCCAGCAAAACCACTAAAAACAGGAGTACCACCGTGAAACAAATAGGCATCATCGGCGGTCTTGGACCTGAATCAACGGTCGATTACTATAAAAGCATCATCGAGGCGTTCAGAACGGATGGAAGTTTAGCGGCCCCGGAAATCTTCATCTACAGCGTCAATATCGAAGAAGTACTCACACTCGTCTCCCGGCAGGAATGGAGCAGCCTTATTTATCTACTGGTCGCAAAGATCAAGGCGCTGCATCGGGCTGGCGCGGATTTCGCCGTAATATCAGCCAATACGCCACATATTGTTTTTGACGAAGTCCAGGCGAAATCACCCATTCCCTTATTGAGCATTGTCACCGCGACTCGCGATAAAGCAAAAGAACTGGGGTTAAAAAAAGTAGGACTGCTGGGAACAAAATTCACCATGCACACCAACTTCTTTTCCCCGCAATTTTCAGAACTGGGCATCTCGGTTGTCGTGCCTTCAACAACCGATCAGGACTATATCCACGACAAGCTGATGACCGAAATTGAGCTTGGTATTTTTACCGATGAGACGAGAAAAGGGCTGCTGGCGGTTATCGAGCGCATGATAGCCGCGGATGGAATCGATGGGGTAATTCTCGGCTGCACGGAATTGCCACTGATTCTCGATAAAAGCGAATTCGGCATCCCGTTTTTGAATACGGTTGCCATTCATGTCGAGAGCATTGTTGCCTACATGCATTCCAATTGACATAGGGAATAATATTCTCTAGACTTTATCCATATGACCCGCCTCCATCATAATCGAAACTGGAAAATCGAAGTATTCGGCCGCGAGCGCGGTGTTCCGCATTTTCATCTGCGGTGGCCTGATGGGCGGGCATCAATAAGCATCGACACAGGTGAAGTCATCATTGGAAGCCCGCCAGCAATAATTCTTTCCGAAGCCCGCATGTAGGCAGAGGAGCACAGGGAGCAGATTTGGGCGGAGTGGCACAAACTGAATCGGAGATAGCGCATGAATCAGCAAAAGATCAAAAACATTACCGCTGAAGCGCCATCACTTCTGACGATAGTGTGGCGCTCCGGTAAACAGACCAGAGTAGATATAGCCGATTATCTAAATTCGCCGGGCTATGAAAAACTCAACGCACCGGCATTCTTTGCCACGGCCGTGGTCGAAGAATGGGGACACGGGGTAGAGTGGGCCGATGGTGAAATCGGCATTGACGCGGATACCCTTTACCGGCTGGGCAAAGAGCAGGCCGGGCTCGCGTTTCCGGCATCCGAGTTCAATGAATGGATGACACGCAACGGGCTCTCCCTGAGCGCCGCAGCGCATGCTCTTGGCATCACACGTCGCACGGTCGTGTATTATCATGGCGGTTACAAGCCCATTCCCATCTACATTAAACTTGCCTGTCTCGGGTGGGAGACACTCTCATATAAGCAGGCAGCTTAAATCAGGCCGAACAACGCCAGGGCATCTGGCGGAACCGTTATCGCGAGAACATATGACCATAAACCTGCTTTCCCACCTCAATCCTCCCCAGAAAGAAGCCGTGCTGCACGGTGAAGGGCCGCTGCTGATCCTGGCCGGCGCCGGCTCGGGCAAGACCCGTGTCATCACCAACCGGATCGCCTGGCTGATCCGCGAGAGGGGGGTGCGCCCCTGGAACATCATGGCGGTGACCTTCACCAACAAGGCCGCCCGGGAGATGGCCGAGCGGGTCGGCAGGCTGCTGGGGGGAGGCGACCTGCCGCTGATCTCCACGTTCCACGCCGCCTGCGGGCGCATCCTGCGCCGCGACATCCACCATCTCGGCTTCCAGTCATCGTTTGCGATTTATGACGACCGCGACAGCGACCGGCTGCTGAAGGATGTCATCGCCGACCTGGACCTGGACGACAAGCGCTTCGACGTCAAGGCGGTCTCCGGCCGGATCGACGACTTCAAGAACCGCGGCCTCTTTCCGGAGGATATCGGCTCGATCCCCCCCGGCGATGTCTACAACCAGAAGGTCGTCGAGATCTACGCCGCCTATCAGGAGCGCCTCAAGAAATGCAACGCCCTCGATTTCGGCGACATGATGATCCAGACCGTGCGACTCCTGAGAAATTTTCCCGAGGTCTGCAGCTTCTACCGGGAGCTTTTCCAATGGCTGCTGGTGGACGAATACCAGGACACCAACCCGGTGCAGTACAACCTGATCCGGCTGCTGGCGGGGGAGCGCAAGAACCTCTGCGTGGTGGGCGACGACGACCAGTCGATCTACTCCTGGCGCGGGGCCGACATCCGCAACATCCTCGAATTCGAGAAGGATTTCCCCGGCGTCAGGATTATCCGGCTGGAGCAGAACTACCGCTCCACCGCCACGATCCTGGCGGCGGCCGGTGCGGTCGTCAAACAGAACTTCGGGCGCAAGGGGAAGACGCTCTGGACCGAAAACCCGGCCGGCGAGAAGATCCGCTACGAACGGGTCGAATCGGACCGAGAGGAGGCCCGCTACGTCGCCCGCGAGATCGTGCGCCTCAAAAACAGCTCCGTGCCGCTGGAGGAGATCGCGGTTTTCTACCGCACCAACGCCCAGTCC
>JBAQPK010000651.1:0-3307 GCA_049305715.1 Desulfuromonadaceae bacterium
ATCATAGAGAGTGTAGAAATTATTGCTCGATATTCCCCGCTTACGGGCAGGCTTGTAGAACTCTATCTTTGCGCTCTCGAAACCGATATCGGATACCATTCCGCGGAAATAGGGGTACGGGTCGTCAATTTTGCGCACTATCTCTATCACCTGTCTGTCATAGAGACCAAAGCCGGTATTATTCTTGGTCAATTCAATTTCGGAGAGCCTGCTTATGAAGTGATAGAAGGCGTTGCGTACAATACGCATGATAAACGACTCTTGTGTTTTCGTTTTCACGGCGAGGACTATCTTAAATCCCTCTTCCCACTTGCGAATAAAGTCGGTGATCAGTTGAGGCGGGTCCTGAAGGTCGGAAGCCATCAAAATGACGGCGTCACCGCTTGCTTGAAGCATGCCGTAGTTGGGTGAGCGTATATGGCCGAAGTTGCGGGCATTGACGATCAGTTTGACCCGTTTGTCCTCTTTTGTAATCCCTTTAACCAGTTCGACGGTTCTGTCTCGCGAACAGTTGTCGATATAAATATGTTCGTAATCATAACCAGGGAGAGTGTCAAATATGTCCCGAATCTGCCGGTACAGTTCCAATACGTTCTCTTCTTCGTTATAGCACGGGGTTACGACACTAATGAGAGGCATTTGCTGCAACCTTTTGAGGTTCCCGGAACACGAATCCTCTGTGAAGTATGAACGAAATAACAGCCATAGGCAGGATCAACACTGCGCCGGCACGATACATATCCAGATGAATAGAAGAAAGCAGGCGCAAGCCCGCCACGTTCAGCAGGTAGGTCACTCCGTATACGGCAATAAATCTCACTATCAACGAATTGTCATTGCTCTTGAAAACCAGCTTGCCGATTGTCTTGAAGTTGAAGAATACTCCCAGGATTGTCGAAAAGAGGACCGCCAGTGAATAGTGGAACTTCAGAAAGATGAAGAGGGCGAACAATGAGTATCCGAATACCGTATTCAATATTCCGACCAGAATATACGTTGTAAATGTACGAGTCATGAAAATTCTGCGGGTCGTAATGCCGGGGACAGAAACGGAATCACTGCTCCGGCCTGGAAATTATGGCCGCGAACTTGGTAACCGGCCTGACGATATCAACGATATTGATTTCCTGGTCTCCCAGTTGCCGCAGCCCAATCTCCCGGCATGACTCGATAGTCGTCTCACGCTTGACATGACCGGAAATATAGAGGGCAGGAACCGAATCAAGCCATTGACCGATGACACCGGTCAGGGTGTTTGTCCCGCCAGGCCCCGATGTGACTACGGAACCCTCGATCTTGCCGGACACCCGCGAAGACCCTTCGGCGCCGATGGCCGAAGCCTGCTCGTGATGGTTGCAAATGTAGGTTAGATCCGGCGAAGCACCCACGGCTTCATTCAGGTGCATCGCACCGCCTCCGGTAATCATGAAGACGTGCTTCACCAGTCGCTTGACGATATAATCGGAAACCTTGATCATTGCATTAACTTTCTGTCTGATCGGCATGTCCCGTATCCTTTACAACTTGTCTCATAAAAAGCCATCAGGAGCAACATGATAAGTAATAGTGGATTTAGAATTGAAGAAATGGTGATATCATAAAAACCTGAGTCAGATTGTAAACCCAAAAAATAGTAACTTTTAGGGATAAGCGCAAATCCGAATAGAACTGAATAAGCAGTTTGAAAACAGGTTCCTCCGTTGCACAAGAAAAATAATATCGGTAAAAAAAGATATAGCATTTTATAGTCAGCAGATATATAGGGAAATAAGATAATAATAATAGACAAAACTAAAATAGAAACACGGAAATCTTTTACCAAAAAGATCACATAAAGTGATAATGCAATAACAAGAATAACCATTGTTAATTTATAATATGATATAAAATTAATTTGATTGTATATGTAAAGCAGATGGAATTTAGTCAGTATAATTTTTGTAAAATTAAACAAAGAGACACTTCTTTGGAAAAGGGAATCTCCACCAGTAAAACCGGTAAAATAGACATTATTTTTTATATTCCCGCCATTTACAAGATAAAGCAAATTATTATATACACCTCCCCTGAACAGAGAAAGGATACCCAGGTTTATCGCCAAGAAACAGCCTGTTGAAAAAGCGAGTTCCTTGTACTTCCTGTCTTTTATAAATATAACTAAATAATACAATGGTAATAATTTCATGCTTGCAGCACAGGCTAAAAAAAAGGCCGATTTATAATAGCTTTCAACTTTATAGTAATAAAGACTTATTGCAACAGTTATAAAAACGAGCAACTCAAAGTTCCCACGATCAACAGCGAATAAGAAGGGATATGATGTCAAAAAAATTAGGCCAATCGTGACAATTGAAAATACCTTTTGGCTGGAATCGCTTAACTTATCGACAATGTATACGAAAATAAATAAACAAGCGAAGACATAAAAAAAGTATATATAATGGAAATTAAAATTATTTGTTGCAACAAGTGCGAGAAGATATCCTACAAAGCAGAGTAATGGATATTGAGCACTATTGTGGCCTAGGTAAGGGTTTAGATCAAAAGCCTCTTGTAACACTATGGTAAAATCACTGAATCTATCAGGTTGATTGAAAAGAAATGTGTTGTACGGATAGATGTTGTTTTTCAAAGATAGCATGAAATGGAAAGCTGAGGAGCAAAGTAGGCCGGCTATTGTAATACAGAATATGATAGCAATATTTTTGGTGATCTGCTTATTCAACATGACCTTATCTCGTTTTGATCCAAAAGATGTGTTAGCTTTTCGGGTTGTGACCTTACTTGTCAGATTGTAGTGTATTAATATCTGTCAGATGAATGTTCTCTTCATACCAGCAGTATAGCCGGTCGATCGCCTTGGTAAGCGGCGTGAAGGCGAGCCCGGGAATCTCCGTCTTCAAACGGCTATTGTCCCCGCTGTACTCCGGCCCCATCCCCGCCTGACTGACAACGATCGGAATGTCTTTCCCGGATCTTGCTCTTACCATTTCGGCAATGGAAAGAAGTTCGACTGCACTGTCCGGAGTAACATTGTAAGAGGAATGCCGGGCATTATTGTCGATGAAATGCTCGAGTACGGGCATGAGATCGTGAATAAAAAGATAATCGAAGCGCCTATTTTGCCGCAATGTTATCGGCAGGTCAAATAATGTCTTGCAGATAGCATTGGAGACGAAGCGAATGGCATAATCCTCGTATTTGCCGAATATGCCGAAGAGCCGCAATTTAACGATATTCTCGCACTTTTCGGCATGCTTGGCGATTATATACTTGGAAAAACCGTGTTCATCGGCGGGTACATGGT
>JBAQPK010000652.1:0-3755 GCA_049305715.1 Desulfuromonadaceae bacterium
CCACCTTAAGCTGCGCCGGTTAAGGTCCGGGGTGGTGAGCGTTAAGGAAAAGGTTCCGCAAGACGGGATCAGGTAGGAGTCAGGAAGATGAGCGTAAGCGAACCATTGAAGAAGTGTCGAAAGATTACGGGCTGTTGCCCAACGGTAATTTTATAATTTTACCATCACCACGTTTTTTTAGCCTAGGTCCCTCAAGTTCTTTGAAAAGAAGATTCAGCATGCGCACTGGATGTCAAAAACAGCAGATTTGAGAAGAATACAAGATGATATAGAGCATTTATCACCATAGATTTTGCTACGGAGGCTCTTAATGCAATGCTTTCCTTCGGCCGTGCGGATTTCTCTACCACCAATACCTGTATGTTCTGTATCGCACAGGTAAGATTCTCTTGAATTCGCATTTTCCAAAGACCCCGCCACCGTGCCCGGTCAAATCCGTAGCGTGTGGCTCTGGCAAAGGATCGTTCCATAAGATGCTGCCGGGTTTTTATGTCCCGCTGCGACTTGGCGGAATGGCTTGCCTCGCGCATTATATCAATGACGTCTTGTCGTAGATGGCGTTTGACCGTCCGGCCGGATTTATTCTTTGTGCATTGTTCTCTGAGGCGGCAGGCGGCGCAACCTATTCTAGGTGCAGCGTAATCCATGCTCTGACGTTTATTATGCAATGACTTCGGTTTAAGCAGGTTGCCTGCGGGACAGCGGTATGTATCGGTGGCGGGGTCATAAAGAAAATGCTCTTCAGAAAAGATTTCTTTAGTTACTGCCTTCTTCCTCTGTGCTGCCCCCAGATCGGGGATGTGTGCCGCGATGCCTTGGTCGTGACAGGCAAGGAAGTTTTCGATAGTGCCATATTTGCTGTCTGCAACAATGGTTTCGGCCTTGGTTCCTGTTAGTGTGCAGTGTTTCTCAAACAGTGGCAACATCAGGTGCGCCTCATTGACATCGCCCGGTGCTGCATCGGTTGCCGTGATGATTTCGCGTTGCCCATCAACCGCCCGATGCACCTGGTAGGTGAGCTTGGCTTTTCCCCCTTTGCCCCGGTTAACTATCGCCGCCTCCGGATCGGTAGTGGACATAAAACGGTCGTTCGTTTTTGCGTAGCTCTGGGAAGGTTCATTGTCTTTACTGATCTCTTCCAAGCGGGATTCCAGCTTCTTATAGTTCTTGTGCAGTTGGTGCTTCAGGTTCCTGGTGTCAATGATCGAATTATTGGAGGCATCGGCTTCCACCAGGCTGGAATCTACAAATATCTTACTGCCATCTACGAGACCGGCTTCCACGCATTGCACGACAATACGTTCAAAGAACTCCTGGAAAACTTCCAGACCCCACCGCTTCCGGGCCTTGGATAAAACACTGTGATCAGGTATTACGGTATCAAGGTCGTAGCCAAGAAACCATAACCAATCCATACGCTCCGGTAGAGTATCCATCAGCTCCCGCTCAGAGCGTACATTGTAGAATATCAGCAAGAGCATCAACTTCAGGATGATCGGCGGGGGTATGGAGACATTGCCGTTGTTGCCATAGCAATCTTTAACTTTTGCGTAAGCAAAGTCAAAGTCTATAAGCTCATCGACTTTTCTCAAGGGATGATTTTTCCTCACCCGATTATCGATGTCGATGCCCACATAGAAGAGACTGTTTTGAGGTCGGGGCTGTTTTCCCATCATGGTCGTTGACTCCAAATATCATTATTGATGTTGAAGCCTTATAGCATTTTTACCAGATTTTAACAATGATTATTTGGGCAACAGCCCGGCAAGACCCAACCCAAATTCACGTAATTCGAGATAGGCAAATCATGGCGAAAAATTTACCAGCCTCGAATGGCGATGTCAATAATAAATGCTATTATGTTTGAATGTATAAGTAATCAAGATTGAAGGAAACCTCCAGGTGGTGCAAAATGCTTGTTAAGGCAAGTGGCTGGGTCGAGATGGTCTCGCCCAGAAATTCACCAGCAGGAGGTTTCCATGAGCGCATATTACTACATTGGATTGGACATTCACAAGAAAACAATATCGTTTTGCATTAAAGCCATTGATGGTTCCTTTATCGGTCAGGGAAAGGTAGAGGCAACGAGGGAGTCACTTGGTGAATGGGCAAAAGGATTGCCTGGTCCCTGGGTTGGGGCGATGGAGGCAACTATTTTTACCGGCTGGGTTTATGATTTTCTGAAACCTCATGCAGTGGCGTTAAAAGTGGCTCATCCGGAGATGTTGAAGGCGATAACGACAGCGAAAAAGAAGAATGATCGCGCTGACGCCGAGAAGATAGCCGATTTGTTGCGTGTAAACCTGCTTCCGGAATGCCACATGCTTTCGGAGGAGATCCGGGAGCTGCGGCGAATATTGCGGTATCGCAACCACATAGTACGGACAGCAGTAAAAATGCAGAACAAGATGTCCGGCCTGCTCATGGAAGTGGGAGTGAGCTACAGTAAGAAACGCTTACACGGGAAGAAATACTTCCATGAGATTCTGGAACGGGTTGAGGAAATCCCCGCTTCCGTGAAGGAACTTTTGAAGCTGAGCCGTTCCGGCTATGAACTGTTTCGTTCGTTTCAGAAGAAACTTGTGGAGACGTTGCGTACCAACGCGCTGATACATGATCGAGTGCACCGCCTCATGACCATTCCGGGGGTAGGCGAGATTACGGCCTTGACCTGGGTATTGGAGATCGGCGATCCCGGACGCTTTGCATCGATCCGCCAGGCAGTCAGCTATTGTGGCCTATGCAGCGCGCAACGGGAATCTGCCGGGAAAGAACAGCGGGGACCGATTTCCAAGAAGCGAAACAAACATTTGCAAACCATGATCATTGAGGCTGCAAAACTTGCACCGCATTGGAACGAGCCACTGGCTATTGTGCATGAACAGGAATTAAAGAAAGGAAATCGGAACAGAGCAACGCTTGCCGTAGCGAGAAGGCTTGTTACCTATATGCTGGCAGTGGAGAAAAGACAAACCGTTTTTACGCCACCTGCAGAAACGCAGGCAGCGTAAAAACGGTTGCAGTAGAACATAGATTTGCCGAAAAGAAGATCTTCCCGCCAGGCCTTGCCGTCTGGGGACTATGCATGCGGTAAGCGCAGTGCAACGCCTATTATGTTTCGAGGCTGGCGGGTTGACCCAAACTCAATCTTCTGTAAAGGTCATCAAAGACAGGGTGTAGAGCTAACCCTATCGGACCTGGATACAGCAAATGGATGTCTGGTCGCGGGATCTCTTTACGCGGACCAAAAAGGACAGGATTAAAAAGATCAAATAGTTGCGGCAGATTGCAATAAACAGCCACCGGGAGTCCATCAAGCCGGGAGGTCAAGGGAAATCTCCGTTTTCCCCTTGACATTACTTATCATGGATGTCCCCCGAATATTCCGAATATTCGCAGCAGCCTTCTTTCTTTGGCTTGGCGGCGCAAGCGCCGACGGTTCCGTGCAAACGATAAAAACGGACGGTATTGAGTACATGACCGGGGGATTTGGTTTTGATGAGCGCCGGGAAATGGGGGAGGCGGCGAAAGGATTCAATTTAAAGACCATCGGGGACTACCTTGCCGACGTTACAGACGACCAACATCATTGAACGGCTCAAGAATTGGCCCATGAATATTTCACACAAAAAACTTGACACTACCTGAGTCCGTCAAAGGTTGCTTCCACTATGGGGTTCGTCCTTGACGCGTTGCGCCGAGATTTGATGTTTTTTCAAAAGCTCACAAAAATTCGGTCTTTGCATGCCCACCCG
>JBAQPK010000653.1:0-3180 GCA_049305715.1 Desulfuromonadaceae bacterium
GTCATAACCAGTCTTCAGTTCTTTAATCCTTGCCGGATTGATGTCAAAACCGATAGTCTGACGAACCTTGCCAAAAGCAACCGCCACTGGCAGGCCAACATAGCCGAGTCCGATAACGGAAATGGTCCTCTCTGTATTCATGCCACATCCCTTCTAATGAATGCCATTCATCCGATCATATTCATGGAAATATATAAAATATAGACGGGCGGATTCGACTTTGAAGTTCAACTCTCGTAAGTGAATTTATGTGGCAAGCGGCGTTACTCTCAGAATCACTTAAAAGACCCAGAAAAAGGAGCACAGATAAAAATACACGTAGCTCACCGCTAAGAAACGATACCAGATTTACGGTTTAAAGCAATACGGTTTGGATCAACCCCAGATTGCTCAAAAAGTTGATGTGAACAAGTTCAAAATTTCATGTGAGTTTGTAGAAACAAAGAACAGCGAGGCTGGTGGGATTTAGAACGTCGCACAAGGTATTTTTCGGGGTATAGATGCAGAGTATACTCGATATTCACTTGCTGATGCACCTCAAACGTTAGTGTCCGATACAACAGTTGTTCTAATCGATCCAAGCGAAAAAACAAACTCCTGCAGTATCAGTTAAATCATTTGCGGATTTTTACTGAAACTGATTTCGCAGCGGATACGTTACCGGCCGCATCCTTGACCCAGGCATATGCGGTTTTGGTGCCGCCAGATGAGAATGTAAAACTGGACGGTGCCGAGCTTTTCCATCCTGTCGCTGTGGCAGCCGGTTTTGTCGCACTCTCAGTGATCATATAGCCGGCAACGCCAATGTTGTCGGTCGCAGTAAATGACGAAACAGAAACAGTTGTGGATGCAGAGGAAGTTGCCATTTTGAAGCCGGTTATGACCGGTGCGGTGGTATCCGGAAGAGTAATAGTTACCGAGGCCGATCGGCTTGCTGAAACATTACCTGATGCATCCTTAGCCCAGCTGTAGGCGGTTTTGTTACCCGCAGAAGAGAAGGTGAAACTGGTAGGCACTGAGGCACTCCACCCGGCAGAACCGGCAGACGGTGCTATGGAGCTTTCGGATATCAGGTAACCGGTGACGCCAATGTTGTCGGAGGCTGAGAATCCGGATACCGGGACGGTCAAAGTTGTGGATGTTGCCGGAAAAGAAAAGCTGTTCACGGCAGGAAGAGTTGTGTCAGAAACGGCATTGTCCACCAAGACGGTAACAGACGATGATTGTGACGAATTCCCGGCATTGTCGAAGGCCATGGCGTTTATGATATATACGCCGTTGCCCACCTTCGTGGTATCCCAATTGAAGCTGTAAGGAGACACATTGCTTGAGTAAATGAGAACACCGTTGCAGAAGAAATCAACTCTGGTTACTCCAACATTGTCACTGGCACCGGCACTGACAGTAGCTATTCCTCTAATGGTTGTGCTATTAGCAGGCGCCGTCATGGCTACAGTCGGAGCGATGGTGTCACTCACGACTGTTACTGTTCTGCTCGACTGACTGACGTTACCGGCTGCATCATACGCTTTGACCATTAGCGTATAGGCACCTGGCGCTCCCGATTTCGTATCCCAGGTGTAAACATATGGACCAGTCGTGTCAGTTGCTTTCAGCGCGCCATTAATATAAAACTCGACTTTAGTTACTCCAACGTTGTCTGTAGCATTGACTGCAATTGAAACAATGCCACTCACACTGGTCGAGTCAGCTGGAGATGTGAAGTCAATGGTTGGTGGTGCCTGTTCCGGCAAAGTGACTATATTTGAAAAGGAACTCTCCGCCCCGGCGGCATTATAGGCGGTAACTGCAAACTCGTAGGAAAGATTGGGGTCAAGCCCGTCCAGGCTTGCAGATGTCTGGTTGGCTACATTCAACGGGATAGTCCCTTCAAGCGCGGAAGATCCGGCGCCGTGATATACCTTGTACCCCGCCACGTCAGCATCAGTGCTGGCATCCCACTGGAGCGAAACAGAAGAGGCCATAACCGGTGCGCTCAGACCAAGAGAAAGAATTGACGCCAGCACTGACTTGACAAGCATCTTTTGCAGGCGGAAACCTTTCTTGATCTGGCTCTGCTTGACATACCCCTCTTCAACCAGCACCTCACCAATTTTTTTATGGGAATGGCTCTGCTTATCGAGTGCGTCATTCAACTGATCACGGGAGATATATCCCGTTGCAATCATCAGTTCACCAAGTCTCAGAGGGGAGATAATGGTAGGATCACTCTGGTTGCTTTGGAATTCAAGCAGTGCGGAACATTGACGCTCGGTCAACATGCCAAGGCGTGTAAAAACGTCGCCAAGCTTTTCTCCGGTCCTTTTCTGCTCGGCAATGGCATGATCCAGCTGCCTGGCGGTTATCCGGCCTGACTGCACCAGCAGAGCACCAAGCAACTGACGCTCTCCCGCTGCTACTTTTACGGCATCTTCAACGCTGGAAAGATGCTCCTGAATCGAAAGAGGGGCATTAATATCCTGCGCCTTGAGCACTCCCATCTTTACGAGCACCTGCCCAAGAAGTTCTCTGGTGTGCTTTTGTTCATCAAATGCCCGGCTAAGGTCTCTGTCAGATAAAAATCCGCCATCCAGTAATATCTGGCCTATTTGCCTTTTGATTTGAAATGCCATGATGTGCCTCCATCACCGCTTGAATGTGATAAATATTGGCGAAACGTTTAAATTTGAGTACATCGAAGTATACCACATCTAAAGCATTTTGCGTCTCGTATATTCATGCAAACTGTTATTTATTATGCATAATTTATACCTTGCAGACAATGCCCATTTAAAGCGCCATATAGATAATTATAGCAACGACGGTTGGGATCCTGAACCGCACAGAATCAGTCGCTATTGCCGCATTCCGTTCCGTCATATCAAAGTTAACGCTGTGATGGCGCCCACATCACCATCCGCGTTCCCCGCATATACCTCCACCATGCAACGGCAATTGCCATATTCACAGTCACAAAATAGAGCGGTATCTTGACAGCAACGGATGATTGCAGCCGCTTAAAGAGACATCCCGCCAAGGACAACCCGTAAAAAAACAGCTGCAACACGAGAAACAAAATTGCAACCGGCACTTCGAATGCAGCAATGACGTTTGCAAACAATGCCGACAGAAGAAAAAAAGGCACCAGCCAGCGCATCAGCTTGTGGCACCAATACTGGT
>JBAQPK010000654.1:0-2211 GCA_049305715.1 Desulfuromonadaceae bacterium
CGGGTGGCGAAATAGCCCATTAGACTGAAACCGATGAGGGCGCAGCCCACCGTTACCATTACGAAACTGCGGCGCTGCTTGGAACTCAGCTTGCTCCAGAAGGCTTTGAACTTATCTTTCATCATCGCCCTCCTGCTTTTCAGCCGGCACTTTCTGAGTGCTCTTTTCGGGAGAGACTTTTCTATCCTGTTTCACATTTTCCAATACAGGCAGATCAGATTCCAACTTGCCGGAGAAGCCTTGCCGCGCACCCCGTTGTTCCACGACAAAGGCCCTGATGGTTTCACCGGGACGCAGGATGTGGCGCTCCAGCGAAACCGCCACCGGGTTTTCCGCCAGTTCGGTCCGGACAAACATCTTCTCGTTCATCTTGAATTCCTTGATGTTATCTTTCAGAGACACCAGGTATTCCTTGATCCTGAGCCCTTCTCCTTCCACATCCACAACCCGTTTCATCGCTATCCGGATTTCCTTGTAGGCCTCAAAACGTTTATCAGCCTTTAGAACAGTGTAGGAATCGGGGATCTGTTCCGTATAGACATCCTGGATCGCCTTCAGCATCATCTTTTCAAAGGGGAGCCCAGAATAGAGCGCGGTGTTGTCTTTGATTTTTCGATCTTTCCCGGAGGAAAGCCTAATGGTCTGGGAAGGAACCCGTTGTGGCACGGCAACCATGGAGTATGTTTCGTCGCCGCACACGACATAGAGTTCCGTCGGGGTAGTTGAGTAGACCAGCTTGTCGCCTCGTTTCGTCACCTTGAATTTGACGAATGCATCCTTGCCGGTGATCTTGATGACGACACCCTTTTCCGTGGAGGTGAGGGCATCCTTGATCTCGGAAGAACAGGAAATCCGGTTCAAGTCGGAACTGGACAGGCGGATTTTAGTTGCCACTTCAGGAGGAACGACTGATGGCCACTCTCCCTCACTACCGCCCTCATCCCCCTTCAGTTCAGTTACGGCAGCAAGCTTCTTTTTCGCATCACCGGGATCGGCAGGCATTGCGCCACGATCAGCGGCATTGGCAATTGCAGGCAGCATTAAAGCTGCAACTATCAGAGCCCTGTACATCACGCCCCCTTTACTTTGTAATTAAGTTGTTAGTTCCGGCTGTTTTTTCGTAGAGCCGGGTGAGAATGAATTTCCCGTTGTCTAACCGATATTCGAGGATGTAGGTTGCTTGGACGATGTCGGCCTTCATCTCGCCGATGTAGGTCATTTTTGCTCCCAGCACCTCGACCTGATTCTTTTCCGAATTATTGGTCATGGACTGTATATGAAAGGCGCTGGAAGCCCTGGTATTCTCGATTTTGTCGGCCAGTTCGTACAATTCCTTTCGGGCGTTCGGAAAACCTGCCGGATCATAGACGGCAAGCAGTTCGCTGAACTGGATTCTGGCGTTGGCGGGGTTGTAGGAAAGAGCAAGATTCACGATATAGCGGGTGAATTCCCGCAGATAATCTTCGGATGCCCTGTCGCCGGTGATCACTATTTTTGAATTGATGACAGGCGGAACCAGGATCACCCGTTCTTTGTTCATAGCCGTGACGACACAGACCGACAGAATGAGCACTGCTACCATAAGGACCAGTATGGTGAATTTCAGCATCCGGTTTTCGGCAAAGGTATTTGCGGCTTTGCTGGTAAACAACTTTAGTTCCACTGCTGCCTCCGATCAGTCGATGAACTTGTTTTGAAAAAAGTGCGGATAACGTTTAAGCGGCGCAATGCCGACAAAATAGAGCATGTGACGCAGTAAGCCTCTCGGATAGTTGTGCTTCAGACGGCCATAACCCCAGGGGAGCAGAATCATCACGAACCAGAAGATTCCACCGAACTTTTGCGCGAGGACGTATCCGACGACCATGAAAGCCATGTCGTCCGGCTCGAAAATAAGGACTTGGAATGGCTTGTTCAGGTATTGGGGAAAGCGGACTTCATTCAAGCGGCATACTCCTGATAATAAAAAATGTTGTTCAGGCTGTTGCGATGGGGGGGATGTGCATCCCCCCCAAAGTCAGCATTAGTAGACTGCGCCAAGGGCCACAATCATGTTTGAGGTGTTGATGAGGACAATTGCCGCCACCAGGCAGACAATAGCCGGTACGATCTTCTGCTGAACGAACAGAATGATCGTTACCAGAAACAGGAGAATGGCGGAAATAGCGCCGAACGGACCCTTCAAAAGGGTGGTGACCAGGAAGTTGTAAG
>JBAQPK010000655.1:0-5154 GCA_049305715.1 Desulfuromonadaceae bacterium
GTAACCCCTTTTATTTGTTGTACCCCGGTGATTACGATAACCGGGACTTCAAAAGGAAATTGTCCTCCTGAAAAACAGGAGGGAACGCTGACATTTCCTCCGGATACCGGCCCGGTTTGCCGGGGAAGATCATAGTCAGGGCGCTTTGACCAGAGAGATAGTTCCAAGGTCCGTTGTCTGGCCTTGCAGAACACCTACCGCCGCCGACGAGTAGAGGCGGAATCCGTTTGCCGTGATGAACGTTTTGTATGAAATTGCCGGTGAACTGGGCGGAACGAATGCCGCGAACGGGGCCTGCCATGTGCCGCTGGTGTAATTGGCAAAAATTCTTCCGGCAGCTATCGGGTCGATGTCATTGACTGTTCCGCGCCGCTTGACGGAAACGGCCGCACTCGACCAGCTGTCGAAAGTCGAAACAATTCCGGAAATGGAACCGTACTGTGTGAGCATTTCAGCCATCCGGACAAGGCGAATCCCGGTCGGTTTCAGATTATAATCTCCGTTTCCCCGTGGGACGATAGCTGTGTTCGGATCGAAGTCGATCATTACCGCATTGATTATGCCCGCTTTGATATCCAAAGGTCCCAGGACTTTCAGCCCGGATGTCTGGCCACTGGGGGTGGTAAGCGGAATTTTGGTATTGGCGGAATCCGAATTCAGCACGAGATAGTTTGCCGGATCCTGCCCCTGTCCATTAGGGTTGGGCTCAAGTATCAGGCGGATCTGGCTGTAGGAGCCAGCCGGAAGGAGAACGTCACCAAGTGCCTGCTGCACGAACCGCAGCTGCATGACATCTATTACTTTCGGCGTCTCAAAACTCACCACTACGGGGAGTCCGGGATCGTTGTCCGGAGCGTTCTCTCTGCCTGCGGGCACTACCCTTATTTCACGAATACTGATTACAACGTTTTTAAAATCATCGCTCATCTTGTCGGTGATCGAGAGCTTCAGTGTTCCTTTAGGCTCAGTACTGTTGCTGCTCCCTCCACACCCCTGAAATTGAAACAGTGCCACTGCCGCTGCCGCCAGAATCGTCGATACTTTCAGTACGGATAATGCTTTTCGAAACATAACGCCCCCTTTTCCCGGGAATTCGAAATAAAAAAAACCGGGTCGCAGAAATATAGTGATATTTCGGCAACCCGGCTGTCTCCATAAAGACCCTCTGGGCTTTCCGCCCCACCCTCGCGGGTGGTTTAGTATTATCGTGTATCATCTATTTGATGAGAGGAATTATACCGTAAGCGCATCCCTAAGTCAACTTTGTAATACCCGGTCACGGTCACGGGTGGCGCGGTAGTAACGCCTCAGTAGACGAAGGGGATCAGTTTTCTTACGCGTTTCCGGTATGCAGCATATTCCGGGAATCTTTCTGCCAGCAAACGCTCTTCATACCGTGATTTGATGTCGAAGAAGGCGAAGAGCAACAGCGCGTAACCGACGGTAAGCCAACTGTTCAGGCACATTCCCCAGCCAAAGGCTATCAACGTTATGCCGCTGTAAATCGGATGCCGGACGAGTCGATACGCTCCGGTAATTATCAGCGTCGCATTTTCCTTAGGGCTCGGCAGCGGGGTAAGATTCTTTCCCAGACAGGCTGCACCGGCTGCGGTAAGAAGAATGCCCACACCCAATAAGATGCCTCCTCCCATGATGCCGATCCATGTGTACGGAGCGCTCCATGCGGGCACTCGCCGATTCGCGTGCGGGCCGAATACAAGCAGTAAAAACAGGCAGGCCTGAACAACCAGGTACCACTCGCCGTGCGAGCTTTTCCACAATACTCTATGTGACACGACCACCTCGTCATGGATAATTCAGCGTAATATGACTCTCGACTTACGTCTAAAGCCAACTGTATATGTACAATAATATTGCAAGAATTTGTAGCGCTGTTCACGTTTGTAGTTTGAAAAACTACTCTTCCTGATTTCTGTTACGAATGATGTGCTATAGTTACACCATGTCAATAATGGGTCTGCCAATGAAACGGCGTGAATTTCTGGAAATGGCCGCATCTTCAACCGGTGCCATGCTGCTGGGCGCTTGTGCCGCCAGCCCGCCCCTGGTGCTGGATGCCTGCCTGAATGCCACCTTGGACCGCCTGCCCTACCGGGGACTGGTGCAGTCTCTGCCCGAAGAACAGGATTACGAAGCACGGGTGGAAGGGGCACTGCCTGCGGAGTTCCGCGGAACATATTTCCGCAATGGACCTGGCCTGTTTGAGCGGAATGGGGTGCGCAAACGGACGATCCTGGATGGTGACGGCATGGTTCAGCAGTTCCGTTTTCATGACAGGGGCGTGCACTACCGCACCCGTTTTGTACAGACGGAAAAATACCGCGCCGAATCCGCCGCAGGAAAATTCATCTATCCCTCCTGGAGTACCCAGGCCCCTGGCGGATTCCTGAACAATTTTTGGGTCACCGAAGGGATCAAGAGTCAGGCCGGTATCACTGTTTACCTGGTCAACGGCCGCCTGTACACCTTTGACGAGTCTTCCTTTCCCTACGAAATGGACCCGGTTACCTTGGCAACCATCGGCGAGACCTCCCTGGGAATCCCGAGGGAGGAGACGATCTACTCGGCACACTCCAAGATCGATCCCCGCAACGGCGAATGGCTGCACTTCGGAGTGCGCTACGGCCCATCGCCTCAGCTCCATCTTAGTGTTTTTCATGCCAACGGCCGTCTGAACTATCATCGGGTGGAAGCGTTGCCACGTTTTGTCTACCTTCACGACTGGTTCGTCTCCACTAATTACCTGGTCATAAGCCTTCATCCGGTGGATATCGATTTCTGGCCGGCGCTGCTGGGGCTGCGCAGCATTTCTGATTCTCTGCGCTGGCGGCCCGAGAAGGGTAATCTGCTGATGGTTATTCCACGCGATCCGGCAGGCAAGGTGATCCAGATAGAGGCACCGGCCTGCTTCATGTGGCATTCCATCAATGCCCGTGACAACGGCCGCGAGATCGTGGCGGATTTTATTGGGTATGAAAATCCGGACCACTTTGTGGGCAAGGATCCGGTCATCAGCGCAGTCATGCAGGGGCGCGAAGGAGAATATGCTTATCCCGGCCTGCTGAGGCGCTACCGGATTGACCTGGCGGGCAAAAAAGTGCAGAGCGAAATCCTGTCCTCCGGCAATTGCGAGTGGCCGCGCATCGATGACCGTCTCTTGTGCGGTTCATACCGCTATGTCTGGGTTGCCCGTGCCAAGGGGGGGGAGTTCTTCGCGTCAGAGGTTGTACGCCAGGACATGGGAATCGGGGCAGAAGAGAGCTACGATTTCGGCGCCAGTGTCTACTGTTCCGAGCCGTACTTCATTCTCCGGCCAGGCGCCGGTCAAGAGGATGGGTGGATAGTCACGGAATGTCTGGATTGCAAGACCGGAAAATCCTTTCTGGCAGTGCTGGATGCCTTACATCTTGCGGATGGTCCCCAAACTGTCATTCATCTGGAACACCATGTCCCTTATAGCTATCATGGATTCTGGCGGGCCAGTAACTGAACCGAAATCGGAGTCAGCAGGGGGCAATGCTATCTAATGAAAGTTCCAATTAGTAAGCAAGCCGAACTGATAAGTTGGAAAGGCGGTATCAGAATGAGTGGGAAAAACTCGATTACATCGGAACACAGGCAACAGAAAAGGGGTCACGGCATAAGCTGTAACCCCTTAATTTATTGGCGTCCCCGAGTCGATTCGAACGACCGGCCCCTTCCTTAGGAGGGAAGTGCTCTATCCTGCTGAGCTACGGGGACGGGTATAAGCTGATGAGATATATCAGAGATGTTGATCCTGTTCAACCACTTTGAAATAAAATCAAAAATTCAGAAGTGAAAAAACCTTTCCTTTCGGCAGCCGCTTGCGCCCTTCCAGAAAATCCAGTTCTGCCATGAAGCAGCATTCCACGATCTCCCCCCCCATGCTCTGAACCATATCAACAACGGCAGCCATGGTACCGCCGGTGGCAAGCAGATCGTCGGCTATCAGGACCCGCTCGCCCGGTTTGATGGCGTCTTTGTGAATCTCCAGGGTGTCAGTGCCGTATTCGAGGTCATAGGTCTTGCTGAAGGTCTCGGATGGAAGTTTACCCGGTTTACGAACCAGTACGACTCCAGCGCACAATTTGTAGGCCAGTGCCGAACCGATTATGAAACCCCTGGCTTCAACGCCGACAACCTTGTCGATCCGCTTGCCGATATAGCGGTGAGAAATAAGATCTACCATCTTCTGGTATGATTGTGCGTCCTGCAGAAGTGTGGTTATGTCTTTGAAGATGATCCCTTTTTTGGGGAAATCGGGGATGTCACGGATAATACTTTTCAGGTCGTCCATCAACGGCTCTCCTCGCGTTTTTATTTATGCCTGGCTCTGGGTGTAATAGTTCCTCAGCTTTTCGAGGCTTTTGGCTTCAATCTGGCGGATGCGCTCCCGTGTGACGCCGAACTGCAGACCGATGGTGTCAAGAGTCTGAGGATCATTGTCGTCAAGTCCGAAGCGAAGCGACAAAATCTTTTGCTCGTGTTCGCTGAGTTTATCGAAATGCCGGGAGATCAGCTCAAATATGTTGATGTTCTCAAGCAGATCTGCCGGCGGAATCATGGAGCTGTCTTCAATTGTGTCAATCAGAGCAAAGTCGTTGCCGTCAGAGATCGGGGCTTCTATCGAACAAGTACTGCGCAGTAGTGTCATAAGTCGTCGTACGTGCTGGAGTTTTACCTTCATTAAGTCAGCTATTTCCTGGGCGGACGGCTCTCGATTCAGCTCCTGGGAAAGTTTCCGCGTCACCCGGATCATGCGCCCGATATCGTCCGATACATGTACAGGCAGGCGGATTGTGCGGGATTGATTGATGAGCGCCCGCTCGATCGATTGGCGGATCCACCAGGTAGCATAGGTTGAAAATCGGCACTCTTTGGCAAGGTTAAAGCGCTCCACAGATTTAATCAAACCCAGGTTGCCTTCTTCGATCAAGTCAAGAAACGGTAAACCACGATTTATATAGCGTTTGGCAATTTTGACAACCAGCCGCAGGTTTGATTCGATCATCTTGTTGCGGGCGGCTTCATCCCCCTTTTCTATTTTTCGGGCTAGTTCGTTTTCGGAGGCGGCGTTCAGGAGGGGGGTGCGCTGAATGTCGCGCAGATAGA
>JBAQPK010000656.1:0-2244 GCA_049305715.1 Desulfuromonadaceae bacterium
CACTATGTCAGGTTTTTCTTGATTTGACAACTGTTTATGACATAGTCAAGAAAAAACTCTTTTACCTGTCGATTTAATGCTCATGGTACCCCATTACGACCAGCAGGCAACTGCCGTCCGCGATGACGTTGATCCCCTTTTCCCGGCACAGCGCAACAGCATCGGGGTGCTCGGCTCCCGGCTGCATCCAGATGTTCCGGATCCCCTTTTCGACCGCAAGCGGCACAAGTTTCAGCGTAACGGCCGGGGGGGTGATCATCGATATGCTCACGGTATTCGCCGGCAGGTCACTGATCGTCGCTGCGCAGGGTATTCCTTCAATCTCCGGCTCGTTCGGATTAACCGGTATGGCTTTTCTGTCGTGCTGCAGGTAACAGCGCAGCACCTTGTTGCCGAACTTATGGCGGTTGGTGGAGGCGCCGACCACGCCGAATGCGGGTGACGCGAGAAACTGCTCGATCTGCTCCTGGATAGTCATGACGGGCTCCTTTTAGCAAGAAGTTGCTTTCTCATTTTCCGGCAAAAATAACATCGGTAACGCACGTATCCGGTTTATCAGGGTTAGGTGAGATATCTATTCCCTGATCTGTCCATCCCCATAGACGATAAACTTGGTGGTGGTCAGATCCTCCAGCCCCATCGGGCCGAAGGAGTGCAGCTTGGTGGTGGAGATGCCGATTTCGGCCCCCAGGCCGAGTTGGCCGCCGTCGGCGAAGCGGGTCGAGGCGTTCACCATCACGCAGGAGGAGTTGACCTCCCGGATGAAGCGCTGGGCGCGGCTGTAGTCGCTGGTGATGATCGATTCGGTGTGCAGCGAGCAGTAGCGGTTGATGTGATCGATGGCGGCATCGATGTCGTCCACCACCCGGCAGGCGAGGATCAGCTCCAGGTATTCGGCATGCCAGTCCTCTTCGGTGGCCGGTTTTGCGCCGGGAGCATAGCCGCAAAAAGCTTCGTCGCCGCGCAATTCCACACCAAGCGCGGAGAGTGTGGCGGCGATTCTCGGGATAAACTCGGCGGCCACGTCCCGGTGGATCAGGAGTGTCTCCAGGGCGTTGCAGACGCCGGGGCGCTGGGTCTTGCTGTTGACGATGATCTGTTCGGCCTTGTCGAAATCGGCCGACTGATCGACGAAAATGTGGCAGACCCCCTTGTAGTGCTTGATGACCGGGATGCGCGAATTCTCGACGACAAATCTGATCAGGCTTTCGCCGCCGCGCGGGATGATCAGGTCGATGGACTCTTCCTGTTTGAGCATCTCCAGCACCCCTTCCCGCTCGGTGAACGGGATCAGCGACAGGGCGGCCGGGGGGATGCCCATCTCTCCCAGCACTCCCTGCAGAACTCCGGCAATCGCCAGATTGGAGTTGATCGCCTCGGAGCCTCCCCGCAGGATCACGGCATTGCCGGCCTTGAGACAGAGGGCGGCGGCATCGGCGGTCACATTGGGACGCGATTCGTAGATGATCCCGATCGTGCCGAGCGGGATGCGCATCTTGCCGACCATCAGCTCGTTGGGGCGCTTCCACATTCTGGTCACTTCACCGACCGGATCGGGGAGCGCGGCAACCTCTCGCAGGGCGCCGGCAATCCCGCGGATGCGATCTTCATCGAGCATCAGCCTGTCGAGCATGGCCGTTGAAAGCCCCTTCCCGCGACCGGCTTCGAGGTCTGTCCGGTTCTCGGCGATCAGGGCCGGCGCCGCATGTTCAAGGGCAGCGGCCATTTTCAGCAGCATGTCATTTTTGGTTGACGTTGAGAGGCGCGCCATGGCCAGCGAAGCCTGCCGGGCATCCTGCGCGATTTTTACAACCTTTTCCGCGATATTCACGATATCTGCTCCAGAAATAAAATAATAGCATGTGAGTGAAATAGTACGCAAAAACAGGCCATCCAGCAAGAAAATTGAGCCGTGATGCATTATGTGAAACAGCCGGCAACAGGGCAACGGGATGAAATCGCGGTATGCTGATTGACAGTCTCGCTGCTCAATGCTACAAAAACCGCCATGCAGATCACCTTTTCAATACCCGGTCCGATCCGGCTCCTTCGCTTCATACTCTGCGCGGCCTTGCTGCTGGCCGGCTGCACCAGCTATATCCCCCGTGAAAAGTCATACCTTCCCCTGAACGGCGATTCCCCCGAAGAAGCGATAAAAGTGGTAACGATTCCACTGCCGGTGATTGCCGCAAGTCCGAATGAGGGGGTCACGACCGGCGCCTTGACGGCATTTCTGGTTCATAA
>JBAQPK010000657.1:0-8196 GCA_049305715.1 Desulfuromonadaceae bacterium
CCCCATGGCTGCACCTCCATAAAACTAGTTAGGTAACTAGATAATAGTAGACAAAAAAAACGAGAGTTGCAAGCTCTCGTTTCTCAAATATCTAGTAAAAGGCCAAAGATGAGAGCCACTTAGCTTACTTTAGCTAAGTGGCTTTTTGTTACTCTGACGCAGATATTGACGCAGGCTACATTCAGCGGCTAGATACTATTCGTCTCCGGCAATCCCCCTCTATCACATACCATAGTGCAGCTCTCCTTGAATCCCATCATAAACATCACAACATAAAATACTTCTGTTGCATATAAAGGTTAATTCTGTTATTAAAAAAACAAATCATCGAACTGGCAAAATCCGGGTAACCGGGTGACGCAAAGCTACCTGTCCAATATACCTGTTGGATAGAGGGGTTACCGAAATGGTCTTAAATCAATAAATATCAGTAGCCCACTATTTGAGTCCAAATTGTGGGCTTTTTTTGTGTTTTTTCAGCCAAATTTACGACCAATACCGGAGGGACAAAACAATGCTCAAGATCTGCGTCGTGCTACTGGCTTCTGTTATCATTATTCCATGCCATGCAATGGAGCCGCCCAAAACAATTACATTCAAGAACAATGTTGTTTATGATCATGAAGGACATCAAGGCATTTGTAATTCCTGCCACGACTCGCTTGAAGGTGGCAATAAGATCAGCGGTTTTGGAAAAGAATGGGCTCACAAGAATTGCATAGGATGTCATACCAGAGTGGGAAATGGCCCCACATCTTGTAATGATTGTCATAAAAAACCATAGCACCTGACAAAAAAAAGGAAATACATTATGACCAAAGTAGACATAGCAGAGAGAATCCATACCAACACCGAGCTATCCAAGAAAGACTCCCTGAATCTGCTTGAGCTGGTGTTATCGTTAATGAAGGACACACTTGAGACTGGTGAAAAGGTCAAGATAGCCGGGTTCGGAAACTTTGAGATTAAACACAAAAAAGCTCGCAGAGGCAGAAACCCCTCGACTGGAGAAGCTATTACTCTTGAAGCCAGAAAAATACTGGGGTTCAAGGCAAGCACAGTACTCAAGTCAGCAATCAACAGGTAATCTTGAGCCTGTATAAATATATTGAGTAAAGGGTTTCCCGATTGACTGGAAAGTTATTTTTTAGCCCTGCTTTGTATTAATTAAAAGATCATGCTTATAATTGTCGGCGTCTCTGTGGAAATGCAGTAAACGCGGCACTTTAAGAGAACCTACCTTTATGGCCAATTTCGATGTACATCTATTGATTGAAAATCCCATACTAAAAAAATACTTTGCATGGCTTGAGGGCAAATCCAAGGCATTCAATTCGACTGTCGGTTTGCTGTGCCTGAGTGTAATTGTTTTTGTAGACTGGTACCATGGCGTAGCTTACAATTTCGCCTTTCTCTATATCTTTCCCGTTGCCTTTACCACCTGGTTTGCTGGCAAGAGGTGCGGTGCATTTGTGGCTGCTATTGCTTCCCTGAGTTATTCCATAAACGCAGAACTTTTTTTCGACACAGCGGCAGTATGGAATGCTGCCGGCACATTTGTAGTCTTTTCTGCAATCGGAATATTGGTCCGTACAGTGCGTACTTTATGGGAAAAGGAACAGCTACTCTCACGTAATGACCATCTGACCGGCCTGCTTAATTCACGGGCATTTCTAGAATTACTTGATTATGAAATTGGTCGTTACAATCGGTCACCTGCTCCATTTTCACTTGCCTATATCGATCTTGATTCCTTCAAAGAAGTGAATGACACCTATGGACACCAGCAAGGTGATGAGTTACTCAAATTAGCCTCAAATATATTGCGGTCCACTCTTCGCACTACTGATATGGCAAGCAGAATGGGTGGCGATGAGTTTGCCATCCTCTTCCCAAATACCGGCATCGAACAAATCAAAGGCGTAGAAGACAAGTTTCGACGAAAATTTGCATCTGTCATGGAAAAAAATCATTGGCCGACATCCCTTAGCATGGGGATCGTGACATTTAATTCATCCCCCTCCAATACAGATGATGCGATCAAACTGGCTGACAGTGCCATGTACCGGGCCAAATACAACGGCAAAAACAGGACGGAATTCATACAAGTATAACGTGGCTTGACCATGACAAAATTGTATCCAATCTACCCTGTTTTGTACCCCACACATTCACAGCATCCCCTGACACTGGCGAAGGGGCCGATGATCCCGCTCATATCCCGTTCCAAACGCCTTTGCTTACTCGATCCAGCCGCCGCCCAGTACCCGCTCTCCGTCATAAAGCACGGCTGCCTGCCCCGGCGTCACGGATGTCTGCGGCGTGTCGAAATGTACTTCAAAGCGGTCATCTGCACCCATCACCACCCTGCAGGGCGCCGGCTTGTGCCGGTAGCGGATCCGGCACGTTGCGCGAAATCCGGCCGCTGCCGGAGCCGTGCTCCAGGTTGCGCGAGCCGCGGTCAGCGATGATGTTTCCAGCTCATCCCGCCCCCCCACCACGACCCGGTTCATTTCCGTATCAACAGCACGTACATGCAGCGGGTGTTCCCAGGCGATCCCCAGCCTCTTTCGCTGTCCGACCGTATAGCGGTGCAATCCGGAGTGACGGCCGATGACGGTACCGTCACCCGTCACGATCTCACCGGGTTTCTGCGCCACACCATGACTCTCCAGGAATTTCACGTAGTCGTTGTCGGGGATGAAGCAGATCTCCTGGCTCTCGTGCTTTTGCGCCACCGGAAGCGCGTATTCAGCCGCCAGCTTCCTGACGTGGGACTTTTCGAGCGCGCCGACCGGGAAAATGACGTGCTGCAGCTGCTCCTGGGTCAGGGTAAAGAGAAAGTAGGATTGATCCTTGGCGGGATCGAGACCGGTCAGAAGCCATTTCCTGCCACGCTCATCCTCGGAAATGCGGGCATAATGACCGGTTGCCAGCAGGTCCGCACCCATTTCTGTTGCCTTCTTGAGCAGCAGATCGAATTTGATCAGGTCGTTGCAGCGTATGCAGGGATTGGGGGTGCGACCGGCCGCATATTCGGCGATGAAATAATCGATTACCCGCTCCTTGAACTCGGTCCGCATGTCGATTACCTCGAAGGAGATGCCCAGTTTTTTTGCCACCCGGCCGGCATCCAGGACATCATCAAGCGAGCAGCAGGTTTTCACCCTGCAGCCGGGTTCCTTCGGCACCGGTTCATACAGCTGCAGCGACACCCCGATGACCTCGTACCCCTGCTCTTTCAACAGGGCCGCACTGACCGAAGAATCCACGCCACCGCTCATCGCTATCACAACACGCTTATGATTCATGCAGAGCTCTCTCGTCCATTTTACCGGAAAAATTATTCGGCATGCAGCCCCCTAAATCTGATAGTCATCGACAAAAACCCTGACTTGACGAGGGCGGACATACACGTGTTCCCCATCCTGCAGCCCCAGAATCTGGAATACGTCCCTCGTCAACTCCGCTTCGACGAATTCGCCATTTCCTTCAATCGCCAGGGTGACCCGGACCGCCGGTCCCAGTTTCTGAATATGCTTGACCTCGGCCTTCAGTGCCGTTGAATCCATGGGACTACGCTCGATCTCGATGTCATGGGAACGGACATACGCCACGGCGTTCTCGTCCGGCTCATGTTGAATCTCCCCCTGCTGGTGGATGCGGCCGTGGAACAGGTTGACATTGCCGAGGAAGTTGAGCACGAAGGGGTTGGCGGGATGTTCGTAGACCTGGTCAGGAGTACCGGCCTGTTCGATCCTTCCCTTGTTCATGACCACGATGCGGTCGGCCACTTCCAGGGCCTCCTCCTGGTCATGGGTAACGAAGACGCTGGTGACGTGGATTTCGTCATGCAGCTTGCGCAGCCAGCGGCGCAGCTCGGCCCGCACCTGGGCATCCAGGGCACCGAACGGTTCGTCCAGCAGCAGCACCTGCGGTTCGACCGCCAGGGCGCGGGCGAGGGCGATGCGCTGGCGCTGTCCGCCGGAAAGCTGGGCCGGGTAGCGTTTGGACATCCCCTCCAACTGCACCAGCTGCAACAGCTTCATGACCTTGTCGCTGATCTCGGATTTGGAAGGGCGCGTAGCGCGTGGTCTGACACGCAACCCGAAGGCGATGTTCTCGAAGACGGTCAGGTGGCGAAACAGGGCGTAATGCTGGAAAACGAAGCCAACCTTGCGCTCGCGCACATGGCTCTGGGTCGTGTCCTCTCCGTTGAACAGAATCCGGCCGGCATCGGCCGATTCCAGGCCCGCTATGATCCGCAGCAGGGTGGTCTTGCCTGAGCCGGAAGGGCCCAGCAGCGCCACCAGCTCACCGGAGGGAATGGTGAGGCTGACGTCATTCAAGGCGGCAAAGTTTCCGAACTGTTTGCTGATATTTTCAATTTCTATACTCATCTGGTCACCTGTCTTCAGATCTGAATTTCAAAAAACAATTGTCTTACGCGGAGAAACCAGAATTAAAAGCTTTATTCTTTCGGGTTAATCCTTTTTTTGTTTTTGACTTTCTCCGCGTCTTGCCTAAATGCACCTACTTCTGGCCGCGTGAGCAGCGACTTTAGTTATTTCCCAACTGTTGCCGGACTTTCCACTCGGCCACCGTCTTGATCGCCAGGGTGATCAGCGCCAGGAAGGCAAGCAGCGAGGCCACGGCAAAGGCGGCGGTGTTGTTGTATTCGTTGTAGAGGATCTCCACGTGTAGCGGCACGGTGTTGGTCATGCCCCTGATATGTCCGGAGACGACCGACACGGCGCCGAACTCCCCCATGGCGCGTGCGTTACAGAGGATCACGCCGTAGATGATGCCCCATTTGATGTTGGGCAGGGTCACGCGGAAGAAGGTCTGCAGGCCGCTGGCACCCAGTACCAGGGCCGCCTCTTCCTCTTCCTTTCCCTGCGCCTCCATCAGCGGGATCAGCTCGCGGGCCACGAAAGGAAAGGTGACAAAGATCGTGGCCAGAATGATCCCCGGCACGGCGAATACGATCTTGATGTCATGAGCCTGCAGCCAGGGGCCGATCCACCCCTGCAGGCCGAAGATCAGGACGTAGATCAGACCGGAGATGACCGGTGACACCGAGAAAGGGAGGTCGATCAGGGTGATCAGCAGGTTCTTCCCCGGAAAGCTGAACTTGGCGATCGCCCAGGCCGCGGTCACGCCGAAGAAGAGATTGAGCGGCACGGTTACGGCAGCGGTTACCAGTGTCAGCTTAATCGATGAAACGGTATCCGGCTCCTTAAGTGCCTCCAGATAGACAGAGAGACCCTTCTCGAAAGCCTGGGTAAATACCGCCGCCAGCGGCAGCAGCAGGAACAGGGCCAGAAAGATCAGGGCAGCCACGGTAAGCCCCCAGCGTACCGCAGCCGGTTCTGTCTGGGCGTGGCCGGTCGTACTTTTTGCAGTATATGTTTTGGTTGGTGCGGACATGAGAACCTCGATAAAATCTTTTACTCACCACGAAGACACGAAGATCACAATGGAAACCTGAATAAACATTCTGTCTATTTAAAGCTTTTGAAGTTCTTAGTGTCCTTCGCGCCTTAGTGGTGAAAGCATTTACGTTTACTTACTCCGCGTACCTTCTGCTCCATTTCTGCAGAAGATTGATGACCAGCAGCATCAGGAATGATGCCAGCAGCATCACACTGGCGATGGCCGTGGCTCCCCGGTAGTCGAACTGTTCCAGCTTGGTAATGATCAGCAGCGGGGTGATCTCCGAGACCATCGGCATGTTGCCGGCAATGAAGATGATGGAGCCGTATTCACCGACGGCGCGGGCAAAAGAGAGGGCGAATCCGGTCAGAATGGACGGCAGCAGCATCGGGAAAATAACCCGCTGCAGGGTCTGCCGTCGGTTGGCTCCGAGGCAGACGGCGGCCTCTTCCAGCTCCACCTCGATCTCCTCGATCACCGGTTGAACGGTGCGCACCACGAAGGGAAGACCGATGAAAGTCATGGCCAGAATTATACCGAGCGGTGTGAAGGCGACCTTGATGCCGTGCGGCTCCAGATAACGCCCCACCCAGCCATTGGGGGAGTAGATCGTCGCCAGGGTGATACCGGCAACTGCGGTCGGCAGTGCAAAGGGGAGATCCACCAGCGCATCTACAATCCGCCGGCCGGGAAAGCGGTAGCGGACCAGCACCCAGGCCACCAGGACGCCGAAGCTAGAGTTAATTACCGCAGCAATCATGGCCGCGCCAAAAGTAACTTTGTATGAGGCCAGTACCCTTGGAGCAGTGACGGCGCCGATGAACTCGCCCCACGTCAGTCCGGCAGTCCTGAAGACCAGAGCAGAGAGAGGTATCAGCACGATAACACTCAGGTAGAAGGTCGTAAAACCGAGTGTCGGACCGAAACCGGGCAGGACATTGTTGTGGCGCTTGAATAGTTTCATGGATGTTTCCTATGGTGCGGACTGTGTCGCGGAAGGAGATGAAGCTGACGTTCCATGGGGATGCCGGAGGATGTCAATTTCATGCACTTCCTCTCGCCCGGGATCATGCTGAAACGGTATCGAAGTTGCGGGGCAGCCTGAACCGCCCCGCTTCACGGTTATTTTACAGGGGCGTAGATCTGGTCGAATGTGCCGCCATCGGCAAAGTGCGTCTTCTGTGCATTCTGCCAGCCGCCGAATGCCTTGTCGATTGTGTACAGTTTTTTTATCTTGGCAAGTTTTGTCTGAATCTTGGCGTTGATCGGGCGATAGTAATGTTTTGCAGCAATCTTCTGCCCTTCGTCGCTGTAGAGGTATTTCAGGTACTCTTCAGCCACCTTGCGGGTCCCGTGCCTTTCGACCACCTTGTCGATAACTGTGACCGGCGGCTCTGCCAGGATGCTCTCCGGTGGGGTCACAACATCAAACTTGTCCGGTCCGAGTTCGTTGATTGCCAGGAAGGCCTCGTTTTCCCAGGCGAGCAGAACATCGCCAAGGCCGCGTTGTACGAAGGTATTGGTGGAACCACGGGCACCGGAATCAAGCACCGGCACGTTTTTGAAAAGTTTGGCAACAAATTCCTTGGCCTTGGCATCATTGCCGCCCGGCAAATGCCGGGCAAAGGCCCAGGCGGCCAGATAGTTCCAGCGTGCGCCTCCGGAAGTCTTGGGGTTAGGGGTGATGACTGCCACACCCGGCTTGACCAGATCATCCCAGTTTTTTATCTTTTTGGGATTACCCTTGCGTACCAGGAAGACGATGGTGGAGGTATAGGGGGAGCTGTTGTGGGGTAGTTCTTTCTGCCACCCCGGCTTGATCAGCCCCTTATCGGCGATGGCATCGATGTCGTAGGCCAGCGCCAGGGTGACGACATCAGCCTCAAGCCCGTCGATGACAGCACGAGCCTGCTTACCGGCACCACCATGTGACTGTTTGATGGTGACCTTGTCGCCGGTTTTCTTCTGCCAGTACCGGGCAAAGGCGTTGTTGTAATCTGTGTACAGTTCCCGTGTCGGGTCATAGGATACGTTCAACAGGGTGACATCCGCGGCAAGAACGGCAGTTGACGTTGACAATGCGAGGGCCAGTGCGACAAGGGTTGATGTGATTCTCTTTAATTTCATCTCTTTCTCCTTTTTATTGTCTATAGGTTTAATAGATATTATTGGCAAAAAAATAGTCGGAGGATTACTCTTCTATTTTTTCCAGCTCCAGAATGTAATGGCCTTCGTCAGTCTGCTTCAGACCAATCAGCCTGTGGCCATCCGCCTTGAGACTGCGGGGAACGTTTTTGACCGGCTCGCCGTCGTCAAGCAGTATCCGGACGATCGAACCATTGTCAAGCTCCTCCAGAGCCAGCTTGGCCTTCACAAAATTAGTCGGACAACTGATGCCACGCAGATCGATTACCTGCATGATAGATTCTCCTTTCAGAGTTATTTTCCGATCTGCGTTGCGATAACCTGCGGTGCAATGGTTTCCGCTACCGTGTACTCGGGGAACTGACTCCGCAGATGCCCCAGAAGTTCCTGAGGCCCCTCTTTGATAATCGTATCGCCCAGCCTGACTCGTCCGAGTCCTTCGGCCTTCAGCCTGTACCACTCAAGCACGGCAGCGATGAAATCGACCACCCTGTCTTCCGGAAGGAAGGTAGCGAATAGAGTGCCGACCAGGGGGTTGCGCCCCCATTTGCCGCCGATTCGTACGGTGTAGCCGCGCCTGGCCTCACTCCATGCGCCGGTCGGGCAGACTTTGAC